>JAPLCW010000126.1 GCA_026392015.1 Candidatus Auribacterota bacterium
TCTGGTTGTATGTTGATCGTGCCCGATGGCATCGCGGCGATGTGATTGAAAAGTTTATTAAAAAGCATCCAAGGCTCCGAATTGATTATCTTCCGCCGTATCAGCCGGGGCTAAACATGCAGGAGCGCATTTGGCGTAGATTCCGTTACGAGGCCACGACCAACCAGTGGTTTGATGACCTTGAGAATACATGGACGACGGTTCGCAAAACAACACGTTCATGGTCAGTTCAAAAAATCAGGCGATTGTGTAACTTTACTTAATGCGTTTGTATTAGTATACAATTGCGAAATTAAGATAAGTATATGGCAAGGCAATGCTTAGCTGTGACACACATTGGAAACTAAGCGAGCACCACAGATACACACAGATAACTGCGCCTGCCTGCCGGCACCGCACGGCGGGCGTCGTGGGGAGAGAGAGAATCCAGCCCTTCGCGCTTGAAAGATGGATCCCCCTTGCGCACACCTGCCTATGCCGGAGGCCCACTCCGCCGAAGTGGCTACGTAGGCTGGACGGTTTCGTGCAGGGATGACATGATGAATGCAGATCCTGCTATGGTAATGAATAATCCATTTAAAATAGGTAAGGGGTCACTTATGGGTGGTATCCATTTCGCTTGTCATCCCGGCACTTCGACTGCGCTCAGTGTAAACTCGAGCGGAGATCCATTATGAAACCTGGATTCCTGCTTTCGCAGGAATGACATATTCAGCAATGTACCACCCATAAGTGACCCATTACTAAAATAGTGCTTTTCCGCTTCCATTATTCCACAATTCACTTACTTCTGATGAACTTAATTCCCTATTCCATATTGCTGCTTCATCAATTTTTCCTTTAAACCATCTACTATATGCATAATCGTTTTTCCCTATGTTTAGATTTCCAGTTCCAGTATAACCATGGGTTAAATTATTTGATGATTTTAAACTTCCATCTAAATATAAGTTGGCATTTTTGTTTGAAGTTTTGAATGTAAGAGTAACGCAATGCCAAGCCAAAGTTGTTACTGGTGTAAAGACACCGTAACTATTCCAGGTGGCAAAGGCAAGCTGTTCTCTATGATCCACATCTCCAGAAGTTGGTCCAATATAACTTAAATAAAATGTCAATCCCCCATCTCCTGTTCCTTGAGCAAAAATAATTCCTTCATCATTCGGGGGAGTTTCTATATACACCCAAGCAGATAATGAAAAATCTGTATTGTTCAATGCTATACTGCCGCAATTTATATAATCATTTGTTCCATCAAAAGAATAAGCGGTATTTATTTTTCCCGCTTGATCTACAGTTGCCCCGTTATTGGTTCCATTATGAGAGTTCTTACTATCAACAGCAGTAGTCCCGGAAATTTCATCTAATTTATAGTAATCAACCAGGCCGCTGTACAAGCTTGATGTTGGTGTTATCGTCGGTGTTATTGTCGGCGTGGGTGTCGGTGTCGGCACTAATTGCGCCGCACCCGTCTGCACCCCCCAGCTTCCCGCCAGGGTACAGAAGAACTTCTCCCCCGATTTCACATCGGCAGCTGATACAGTGCTCTGACCAAGTTTGGCCTTGATATCCTGATATACATCTTCCAGGGTCTTCACCGTGGGGCCAGGTGCCCCCGCGGGCCCCTGGAAACCGCCGGGGATCGATGAATCCGTCCCAGAATTCAGGTAGTTGTAGAGTTGCCCAATCGTGTGCATTCCGCTTCCACCTGATGGGACACCGGGTGAATCAATACTCCCCGCAACCGCCATGCCGCACACACATGCCATCGATATCACGCTTACAGCCACCATTAATGTTGCCCTCATCTTCCCGCCTCCTTTAGTCTGGTTGTTTCCATTCTATATAATCCGGCCTTCCATAAGAACAAGATAGCAAATAGTAGATTCTGCTGGGAAAAAGCTGTTTCGATAAAACTGACATTTCTCAACTCATTCATTATAAAGCAGTTGCTTCTGGGACAGATTTCCCCACGTTGGGCTTTTCAGTAAAATCAATAGTCGAGACCCTGATTCTTTTCTGCCGTGTTAATAATCAGGCTAATATAATGCTTTCCCGCTTCCGGCATTCCATAACTCACTTACTTCTGCTGAAGACAACGCTTTGTTCCAAATTCCAACTTCATCAACTGTTCCCACATATCCTCCATAACCATCGTCTCTCTTACCAATTCTTGCAGAGGCGGTTGAAGATCCCCCTCCACTCCCTGTTCCAGTATCTGTCTGCAAAACTCCATCCACATAGAGTTTCATCGCACCTGCCGCCACTGATCCAGTCCAGGTTGCTGTCACCATGTGCCACGCATTGTCCGTCGGATAACTACTGTTTGCTGCTGCTTTTTCCGAAGCCCCTATCTGGAAATATAAAGAATTATCATAAGAATTTGTTTGCAATGAATATAGATACACTGTTGAACTCGGCATCATTACTATGTATCCATCCTTTGAAGCGGGTTGAGCTCCCCCTTTTATCCATGCATTAATTGATATAGCTCCTGCAATACTGAGAGCCCCGGTTCCCAAATCAGTTTTACTTCCTTCCGCATAAGTAAAAGCCTTTCCCATCTTTCCAGTTACATTTACTGTTACAGTGCCTGAATTTGTTCCTGTATTTATTCCCTTGGAATCTGCTGCCGATATACCACTGGTTTCATCTAATTTATAGTAAGAAACAAGACACAGGTACAAGCTTGATGTGGGTGTTGGTGTTACTGTTTGCGTTGGTGTTGGTGTTATTGTTGGGGTTGGGGTTATTGTTGGGGTTGGGGTTATATAGTGTCCCGTTTGTACTCCCCAGCTTCCCGGCTGCGTGCAGAAAAACGTGTAGCCCGGCATAACAACATCGGCAGTCGCGTTACACCGATCAAGCTTCGCCATAATATCGTCGTATATCTCCTTCGTGGTCTTCATCGTCGGGCCGGGGGCTGCGCCCGGTTCATGGAAACTGGGTACAGGGGTTGACTTTATTCCCGAGTTCAAGTAGTCATAGATTTGAGATAGTGAATACATCCCGCTTCCCACCGATGGGGCGCCGGGAGGATTAAGACTCCCCGCAATCATCGTGCCGCACAAACCCGCCGTTAACATCACACTTAAAACCGCCACCATCAACCTTTTCATCTTTCCCACCCCTTTCAAGTATCGTTAATGTAAAGATTTTTTATTTGAAATTTCTATAACCCATTTGCTCCGCGCATGTTACCTATGAATATTCTGACTTAGCTCAATTCTTGCCTATTTTGCCCCTGCTTTATCTTGTCAGAGGAGTTATCTACATCCGCCCGAAGATATCTCTGCGAAACTCTGTGCCTCGAGGTTGATTGTGGGCTGTCTAAAAACACTATTTTGGGCAAGAGCGCCCAAGAATCACCATTTTTTCAGCAGTGACGATACTATCACACAAACAACCTATATTTGACAACAGCAATTTCTATGCCAAACTTACATCTTTTTTTAAAAAAAGTAAAAATAGTCTTATCTGCAACAAGCAGATGGTATTTCAACTAATGTCTTAAAGATAAAAATGCTCGCTGGATATCTAAAAAGTCAGATTTGCACACTTTGTATGCATTTCTGAGAGCTCAAAGTGCATACTTTGTTTACAATTTTGAAGTGGCTGAGTGAGGAGTAATGTTCCCCTCTACGAATGTGTTACGGGAATTTTCAGACCTTGTCTATTGACTGAGAATCTTCTGATGCAGTGAATTTATCTTTTTAGACAGCCTCTGATCACTAACCTGGATTATTCATCAGACGAATAAAAGAGCAATTTAAACAGTCTGACATATGCAACCGCGGATTCTGCGGATTAGGCGGATTACACAATGCAAATCCGCGTAATCAGCGTAATCCGCGGTTAAAACACTAATAGTTGGTGAATAATTCAGGCTAAAAGTGTAAATTTTTGTATACACTTCTTGCCATATCAGAATATTAATGCCTCCCAGGGGACAAAATAGAAACATCCTCCTCATTGCCATTCATCCCCGCCCGCTGCCCGTGCTTCCTATTGGCAGACGGTGAAGGCACAGGAACGACGCCCTACGGCACCGCATGCGGCCCGCCAAGTCATGATCTTGATGAGAGATAGCCTTATGACGAGCGGATGCGCCATATCCGCACAAATCCACCGGGATTTCATCCGAATCAACTCATCGGATGAAATTGAATCTACTCCTGCATAAAGAGCAAGGATTTTCTCCAGTCCCGAAGGGATCCCTTTGGGAAAAAGATCCGGAGTTATCGCCGCCGGCAAATAACCAAATCATTCCTACGGCCGCGCAACTACGCGAAACGAAATGTCGTCCCCCGCGTACGATGAGAGGTAGCCGCCAGTGGTGGCGCAAGACTCACCGCCCAATATCCTCCCATGCGTGGTATAGACACCACCGGCTGCATTGCCACAGGCGGCAGCCCAGCAATAGTTTATGCCTGGGGACAGAGTGGATGTGTCCTTGTAGAAATCCCCACTGCAGGCGGCATTGAATTCGTTGTTACCATCATTGTAGTCCACGGCAGGAATCGCGGTGTGTCCGGATGCTCTGGCCCAAGTGTTGAGGGTGCCGGAACGTTCCACCCAATTCCCGCCAGCGATGGTCTCCCCGATGTCTCTTGACCCATCCACACAGTCGGCAATGGCAATTGCCGAGATGTAAGCCTTCCCGGTGTCCCCATTATCGGATGTGGTGATAGCACGGCCGTTTATGTTGGTGCAGATCTCAGACCAGCGACCTGCCACAGCCGCTTCCATCCGGCTCTTCAACGTGCCACCGCTGTTACAGGTATAGGTGCCGGTCTTGGATGTATCATCACCGACCCCTTTGTTCCAGGAAACCGAATCCGCGATGGCTTGCGACCAGCAGGCGCTGTTTATCCAAGTCCAGCCGCTAGTGGCGCTGCAGGTGGCAGAGTTTAGCGTCCATGGTGTTGGGGTCATTGTTGGGGCTATGGTTGGGGTTGTGGTTGGGGTTGGCGGTACAACTAATGTCCCAGTCTGCACTCCCCATCTTCCCGCCAGGGTGCAGAAGAACTTCTCCCCCGATTTCACATCGGCAGCTGATACAGTGCTCTGACCAAGTTTGGCCTTGATATCCTGATATACATCTTCCAGGGTCTTCACCGTGGGGCCAGGTGCCCCCGCGGGCCCCTGGAAACTGCCGGGGATTGATGAATCCGTCCCAGAATTCAGGTAGTTGTAGAGTTGCCCAATCGTGTGCATTCCGCTTCCACCTGATGGGACACCGGGTGAATCAATACTCCCCGCAACCGCCATGCCGCATAAACCCGCCATAAATATCACGCTTAAAACTACAACTAATGTTGCTCTCATCTCTCATCCCTCCTTAAATTGCCGGTTCTTCTCCAGAGAAAATCCGGAGTTATAGCCGCAGGCGGCACGGCGCACAGCACCCCCCCACCCACCTGCGGATGCTCAAACAGTGCGGGTTCGAACTACAGGCACCTGCACCCTAATCGTGGCACACACAAAGCTCATGACAGCATGAACTACCGCCCCAACCACCACTGTCGCAATCCTTTGTACCGCCGGTACGGTAAACGCAGTGATCAGTATCAGATTCCCACATAGGTAGATTAACCCCGCTGCCGCCCTCGTGACACTGTGAAGGTGTGTGGCCAATGAGGTGGACGCAGACTGCACAGTCGGTACCAATGTTAAAGTTAGACGATGAGCAGACCAGACCGTGCGCCTGGCAAACCGAGTTACAGTCGCCAACGCTAGCATTGCCAAGGAACCAACATCCGTTCGCAGAGACCCCGTCATACTCCCAGTGGCCGCCATATGTCACCTCGCACTTGGTTTGGCCCCATGGTAGAGGTGTGCTTGTTGGTGTGCTTGTTGGTGTTGCTGTTATTGTTGGTGTTGATGTTGGTGTTGCTGTCGGTCGCGGCAACGCACTTAATGTCCCCGTCTGCACTCCCCAGCTTCCCGATACATGGCAGAAGAACTTCACTCCTGACTCCACATTAGCAGCCGTCGCGGGGCACTCATCGAACTTTGCCTTCATGTCCTCGTAAATCTGCTTCGTGGTCTTCATCGTTGATCCGGGAGCTGCGCCGGGTTCCTGAAAGGCGGGGACAGGCGTTACCTCTATCCCTGAGTTCAGATAGTCATAAATTTGAGAGAGTGAATACATCCCGCTCCCCGATGAGGGAGCACCGGCGGAATCAATACTCCCCGCAACCGCCATGCCGCATAAACCCGCCGCACACATTACGCTTAAAAACACCACTAATGTTGTTCTCATCTCTCATCCCTCCTTACACTGCCGGTTCTTCTCCAGAGAAGATCTGGAGTTATAGCCGCCGGCGAAAGGCGGCTTCGCGTCCGCCCCGGGTGGGGACGGCAATTTGGAAGCCGGAAAAAGAAAACCCGGTTTCCAAATTGTCAAATAGCCAAATCACGGAGCGCACACGCAATAGCGCGCGGCGTACGAACGGTGCGCTGTGCAGTCTTGCACAAACCCTGAATGCCTGTACCAGCATGCATACCCAGCCTCACGTGCATCGTAATATGGCGAATCACCGCCGCCTTGCGAATCCCAGCACCCACCCCCGGGATGCTCTGCCAGGCAAACTGCACAGTTGGGATCGTCCCAATTATCAGCGACGCAAGATAAACCTCCAATATTTCCGCAGACCGCGATGCATGTTTCATTCGCAGCGCCGCCGAACCAGCAACCGGAACTTGTTTGGCCGCCCTCTGACCAGTATCCCCCCATCGCTATGCATCGACTCTCACCCCACGGTGGGGTTGAGGTTGGGGTTGAGGTTGGGGTTATGGTTGCGGTTGGGGTCGAGGTTGGGGTTGGGGTTGGCTGCATTAACCCGGTACCTGTCTGGACTCCCCAACTTCCCGGCTGTGTGCAGAAGAACGTCTTGCCCGACTCAACATTACCAGCGGTCACATTGCATTGGATATACTTCGCCTTGATATCATCATAGATCTCCTTCGTGCTTTTCATCGTCGAACCGGGGGCCGCGCCGGGTTCCTGAAAACTGGGCATAGGTGTTACGTCTATCCCCGAGTTCATATAATCATATATCTGCGAGAGTGTGTACATCCCGCTACCCACCGACGGCGCTCCGGGTGAATCAATACTCCCCGCAACCGCCATTCCGCACAAACCCGCCGCAAATATCACGCTTAAAACTACAACTAATGTTGCTCTCATCTTTCCCTCCTCCTTTTCTCACCGCTACTGTCACGATTTTTTCTTAAATTTTCTCTAACTCACTTGCTCCGAGCATATTACCTAAATATATGCTCGCTCCCCCCTATTTTTGCATATTTCGGTCCCCCTTTTTCAATCCAGAGGAGTTATCTACATGCGACAGACGAAGCGTTCCTATTTAGCGGGACCCGGCGCCACGAGGCCGATTTTGAGTAAGTCCTTGCTCTTAACCTTGCATTTAATCACTCCACTTGCTGTGCTTTAGCAGCATATTCCGTGCCAAAAATACGGCTTTTTTTTAAAAAAATGAAAAAAGTCGTATCTAACTCAAGTCAAACCAGTTGCGACTACAGTTTTAAGAATGAAAATTATCGAGGGATATTCAAAAAGTCAGATTTGCATACTTTGTTTACACCTTTGAGAGCCAAAAGTGCATACTTTGTTTACACCTTTGAAGCGGTGACTAATCATCCCCGGGGATGGAATTTCTTGTGGATGCTCCTCAGCCTGTCCTGGTCGACATGCGTGTAGATCTGCGTTGTGGAGATGTCCGAGTGTCCGAGCATCTCCTGCACCACTCTCAGATCGGCGCCCCCCGAGAGGAGGTGCGTGGCGAATGAGTGCCGGAGGGTGTGAGGGGTGACATTCTTCCGTAGCGTCACGCCCTTTGCGTACTGCGTGAGCATCTTCCATATCCCCATCCTGGTGAACGGCTTCCCTTGCTGTGTAAGAAAGAGCGCGTCGGAAACTCTCAGTCGCAAGAAGCGCGGGCGCGACACGCTCAGGTAGTTCTCCAGCGCCTTTCTCGCCATCCTTCCCAGCGGAACGATCCGCTCCTTTGATCCCTTGCCCATGCAACGCACGTAGCCGACCTGGAGGTTCACATCGGATAGCTTGAGGCCCGCCGCCTCGGAAACCCGTAATCCCGTCGCGTACATGAGCTCGAGTATCGCCTTGTCCCTCCTGCCGTAATGCGTCCTGATGCGAGGCGCCTCCAAAAGCCGCTCCACCTCTTCAATGGTAAGGACGTCCGGAAGGTGCTTCCATATTTTCGGCGACTCAAGGACGTCGGCGATATCCGCGCGCACGAACCGGTTTGATGCAAGGAAGCGGAAGAACATCCTCACGGCCACCAGACCCCGGGATAGGGATGTCGGGGAGAGGCCGCGCGATTTCTCGGCCATGAGAAAATCCCCTATGTCGCTTCGGCGCGCATCATCGAGGGCCGTGATCCGCTTTTTCTCCAAGAACGTGATAAATCTCGAGAGATCCCTCTGGTACGCCGAAACCGTGTTGGGCGCCAATCCCCTCTCAACCTTCAGGTAGGTGAGGAATTCCTCCAGGAGGATTTTCATCCGGTCCGTCTCCCCGCAAGAAACGGATTGTGCCGCTTCTCCCTTCCCAGCGTCGTCTCCGGACCGTGTCCGGGCAGAATCCGCGTGTCATCCGGGAGACGGAGGATTTTCTCGCTGAGCGAGCGCATCAGCGTATCATATGAGCCTCCCGGCAGGTCGGTCCTTCCTATCGAATTCTCAAAAACCGTATCGCCGCTGAAAAGCACGGGCGCTTCCTCTCCCCTGCGGGGAGAGAAGAGGCAGATGCCCCCCGGAGAATGCCCCGGCGTGTGCAATACGGTGAGCCGCAACGATCCGATCCGGAGTTCCTCCCCGTCACGCAACAGCCTGTCGGGTGGCGGGGACGAGGGGAAGAAAAGTCCGATGAGCTTGCCCATCATCCCTGACTGGGTGAGCAGAACGGCCTCATCTTCGTGGATCCAGATCGGGATGCCGTAGCGATCTTTCAGGCTCGCGTTCGCAGCGGTGTGGTCCGGGTGGGCGTGTGTATTAATGATACAGAGGGGAGTCACGCCCATACCTTCCAGACGCAGGCATATTTTCTCCTCATCGCCGCCGGGATCGATGATAGCCGCACTGCGGCTCGCCGGGCAGGCCGCGATGTAGCAGTTCGCCTGGAGAGGGCCGACGACCAGTTGTGCGATCTCAATCTCTTTCATCTTTTCGCCTTTCCGGCGCATCGCGCAATCGTCTCATCGATATCCGCCCGCGTGTGGCTGAATGAAATGAAGTTCGCCTCAAATTGCGATGGCGGGAGATTCACCCCCGCCGAGAGCATGGCCTGGAAGAAGCGGGCGTATGCCCGCGCATCGGATTTCTTTGCACTCCTGTAATCGGTGACCCCTGCTCCGGTGAAGAAGACGGTGAACATGGATCCAATCCTGTTGATCGTGATCCGTGCTCCCTTACTCCTCAACCGTTCGCCCAGGCCGTTGCAGAGATGCTCGGTCTTCCATTCGATCGCCCCGTAGTCCAGACGGGAGAGCGTTCTGAGCACCGCAAGCCCCGCACTTACCGCCACGGGATTCCCGGAGAGCGTGCCCGCCTGGTACACTGCACCGCACGGCGCCACGCATTCCATGATCTCCTCCCTCCCCCCGTACGCGCCTATGGGAAGCCCTCCCCCGATGATCTTGCCGAGGCAGGTGAGGTCGGGGGTGATGCCGTAGAGTGTCTGCGCTCCCCCGAATCCGAGCCGGAAGCCGCAGATCACCTCGTCAAATATCAACACGATACCGTACCGGGCGGTCAGCTCTCGTACACCCAAGAGGAATCCGTGTGCCGGCAACACCACACCCATATTGGCGGCGACCGGCTCGATGATCACGCACGCGATCTCCCGGTGTCTGTTCCTGACGATTCTTGAAAACTGATCCAGATCGTTATATCGGGCCACGATCGTGTCCCTGCTCACGCCTCGGGGCACCCCTGCGCTGTCGGGGATCGCGAATGTTGCCCCTCCCGAACCCGCCTTCACGAGGAGACTATCTGAGTGCCCGTGGTAGCAGCCTTCAAACTTGATTAGCTTCTCCCTCCCGGTGAAACCGCGGCTCAGGCGAATCGCGCTCATCGTGGCCTCAGTCCCCGAGTTCACGAGCCTCATCTTTTCGATCGAGGGGAACGCCCGGGTAATGATTTGTGCAAGCTCGGTTTCTGCCTTCGTGGGCGCGCCGAAGCTCGCCCCGCGCCTCCCCGCCTCCGCAATCGCACGCGCGACAGCCGCCGGCGCGTGACCGAGTATCAGCGCTCCCCAGCTCATCACGTAATCCAGAAACTCGTTCCCGTCCTCGTCACATATCCTTGAGCCGCTCGCCCGCTTGATGAAAAGCGGAGTGCCGCCGACCGCTTTGAATGCCCGGACGGGGCTGTTCACGCCTCCCGGCATGTAGTTCTGCGCTTCCTTGTAGAGCGCGCGAGACCTCTGTCGCTTCATCAGAACACCTCCGCTAAATTCATCTTCTCTTTGGGGCTCTTTCGTTTTGTGCGGGTTAATTTAGCTATTACCTCCCCCTTCACAGGGGGAGGGATATGTTAGGTTCTTGAGTTCACAATAATCCGTCTTGAGCCGAAAAATCCATTTTTTGCTTCTTCAATTCTTTTACTGTAAACAGAAGCTTGTAGTCGGTCACGTGGGAAAAACGTGACATCTTCCTGACGAGCGCAAGGCACTCGGTTCTGCTGCGCGCGTGCACCATCGTGTAGAGACGATACGGCCATATGGGGCTTACTCGCCTCGCATAGCAGTGGCTCACCTGAGAATAACGCGAGAGATGTCGCGCCGCCTCGCGCAGCCTTGCCTTCGGAACGTTCCAGGCGACGAGCGCATTGGCTTTCAGGCCTATTTCCCTGTGATCTAGAACCGCGCCGATCCTCCGTATGATGCCTGTCTTCTTTTTCCGGCGCAAAAGCGCGATGAGCGACTGCTCCTTCATGCCGGCGCGTCGTGCCGCATTCCTGAATGGTGCGCTGACAATCGGCAATGGATCTCCGAGGGCGGACAAAATATGGCTGTCTATATTCATATCTTGAACACCGCCCCTATCTTAAAAACCTGCTCGGCAGGCAAATTGAGCATTTCTTTCACACCGCTTCTCTCCGCAATGTTTCTGATCTCGCGCGCGAGCCTCGCCCGCGAAGGCGAGCTGACAGTGAACCAGATATTGAAAGGCCCTTCCCTCAAATAATTGTGCGTCACGTGCGGCGAGGCGTTGATAATGCGTGCAACTTTCCCGATCCTGCTTTTTGGGACACGCATTGCGATCAGCGTAGATCTGAAGCCGATGCGATTCAGGGAGAAGACGATCCCGATATACCGGATAAATCCTTTTCTCTTCAGATCCCTGACGCGAACAATGAGCTCCTTTTCAGTAAGTCCAAGCCGCCCGGCAATCGCCGAATAGGGACGGGAGACAAGCGGGAATCGCTCCTGCAACTCCCTCAGTATCCGCCTTTCCGACAGCGTCAGCACAGTGCGCCGCTCCCTCTGATATATAGGCATGCAGGATCTTCCCCGAGATAATCACCCGCGGAATGCCACGCGCGCGCGCGGCATCCGCCACAGGACTGGCGGTGCGCGCATTTTCCGCACCTGCCTGTGTAATGAGCAGCGCGAAGATCTTTAAAAACAGTGTGTTCCTCCCAGAGACGTTTGAAACCTTCATAGCGCACGTTTCCCAGCGTGAGCGGCAGGTAGGGACACGGATGCAGATCGCCGTTCGGCAGCACGCAGCAGTAACTTACCCCCGCCAGGCAGCCGCGACTGAATCTCATCGCAACGCCCGTCTCCCGTGCGAGAGGCACAAACTGAGGGGCGCAGACCGGTTTCAGTTCGATCTCCGCATCCCACTGCCGTGCGACTATCGCTCTGAGAAGGGTGCGATACTGGTCTGCCTTAAGCGCAAAATCTTCGATCCCCTTGCCCCTCCCCGTGGGAACCAAAAAAAAGACGTGATGCGCGAGGGCGCCGAGTTCCGCCGAGTAACCGGTGATATCAAGCACCCGCTCCCAGTTCCATTGTGTGACCGTTGTGTGGATCTGGAATTCGAGCCCCGCTTCCCTGCATGCCCGAGTTGCCTGGACAATCTTTTCCCAGGCACCCTTCTCCCCCCTGAATCTGTCGTGCAGATCGGGATCCACGCTATCGAGGCTCATCCCGGCGCGTGCAAGGCCTGCTTCCTTCAGCCGCTTCGCCACGGATGGATCGATGAGTATTCCGTTCGTTCCGAGCACCGGCCTCAATCCGTTCTCCCGCGCGCACGCGATGAGATCATAGATGTCCTCCCTGAGCAACGGCTCCCCGCCGCTCAGGATCACCACGCGAAAACCCGCAAGGGCCATATCTTTCAGAAGGGCCTTCCCCTCCTCCGTCGTGAGTTCATCAGGCATCCTCTCGCCCGCGTCCCTGTAGCAGTGCGCGCAGCGAAGGTTGCACTCTTTCGTTACATTCCATGATACAAGCATACGATTCTTCCCCTATTTTCCAGACGTTGTAGCTAACGGGTTAAATATAAGCACGTTACAAATAAATTACGCCCCGCAATTACAGGTACGAATTTATTTGTAACTTACTCTTGGAGAAACAAATAGCTACAACGTCTACAAATTCTTGAGCCAGCGGGCTGCGTCCAGGGCGTGATAGGTGATGACGATGTCCGCGCCTGCACGCCGGATGGAGGTGAGAATCTCGATTACAACTTTCTTCTCATCAATCCAGCCTGCGCGCGCTGCGGCTTTCACCATCGAGTACTCTCCGCTCACGTTGTACGCAGCGAGCGGAACGTTGAACTGATCCCTGATCTTCCGCACGATATCCAGGTATGCGAGCGCGGGCTTCACCATCACGATATCCGCCCCCTCGTTGATGTCCAGTTCCACCTCCCTCAGCGCCTCGTCCGAATTCGCAACGTCCATCTGGTAGGAGCTCCGATCCCCGAACTGAGGAGGCGATTCGGCCGCTTCACGGAACGGGGCGTAGAATGATGAGGCATACTTGGCGCTGTAGGACATGATGGGCGTGTCGGAATAACCGTTTCCATCGAGCGCAGTCCTGATTGCCCGCACCTGCCCGTCCATCATCGCCGACGGCGCCACCATATCCGCCCCCGCCTCCGCGTGCGACAGCGCCGTCTTCGCGAGGAGCTCCAGTGTGGCGTCGTTGTCGATGTAATAATCGTGGTTCGTGGTTTGTGACTCGTGGCTCGTTGATCTATGTTTGGGATTTGCCTGTCCCGAGCGAAGCCGAGGGGGGATTTGCCTGTCCCGAGCGTAGTCGAGGGAGGATTTGGGATTTCTTTTTACCACCCCACAGTGCCCGTGATCCATGTATTCGCAGAGGCAGACATCAGTGATCACCGCAAGGCCGGTCACGTGCTTCTTAATCTCGCCCACGGCCTTCTGGACGATCCCTCCCCTTCGATATGCCTCGGTGGCGCGACTATCCTTCCGCAGCGGTATGCCGAAGAGGATGATCGCGGGGATCCCTGCGTCTCTCGCCACCTCGGCCTCTCGTACCAGAGAATCAACAGAGAGTTGAAACTGACCGGGCATGGACTCGATCGGGCTTTTTAGATTCTTTCCCGCGCAGACGAAAAATGGCATGACAAGGTTATCGACGCTCAGCCTCGTCTCACGGATCATGCGTCGCATGATCTGATTCTGCCGTAATCTTCTCGGACGATAGAATGGGTAATGCATATCCTCCCTCCCAAGAAAGCGATTTGGCAATTAGGCGATTGGGCGATTGCCTATATGCGCTCAATCGCTCAATCGCTTAATCGATAATGGGTCAATCTTGAGGGTATGCAATTCAATTGTCATCCCCGCGAAAGCGGGGATCCAGCATAAAGCCTGGACTCCTGCTTTCGCAGGAGTGACATGTTCTAGAATCTGTACCCCGCCACGACTGAGCCATTACCCTAATCGCCCATTGTTTCTTTATCTGTCAAATAACACGCGGGATCCTCACCCCAAAGATCCCCGGAAACCGCCTCCGCGCGCGCCCTGAAGTTGCCGTTGCAGATATCCAGGAACCTGCATCGCGCGCAACGTCCCTTGAGCGACGATTGCCTGTCCCGCAGGCGCCGGAGAATTTCATGCGGGGCGTCCCGCCACAACTCGCTGAATTTCCTCTCCCTGACATTACCCACCGATACACTCTGGAGAAACTGGTCCGGGTGCACATTTCCTAGGCTATCCACATTCGCAATCCCGATCCCCGACCGATTGCCCCCACTGGCGTGGAGGAGATCGAGCGCTGTTTTCGCGCGCGACGGGTTCTCCCTCTGCAGCTTCATATATATGTAGGGACCGTCCGCATGGTTATCGACTGTCAGAACCTCCGTCAGAACTCCCCGCGCCGCAAGCGAAGCCGCCCATTCGCTGAGCCTGTCGACACACCGCCTCGTTTCTTCATGCGTCAGGTCGTTCCCCCTCACGGCGCCGCCCCTGCCGGCATAGACGAGGTGATAGAAACAAATTCTCCTGATTCCCTCCCTCTCCACAAGATCAATCAGCCCCTCCAGATCACCGAGATTATGGCGGGTGACCGTGAACCTTACGCCCACATTCTGTCCCACCGAGAGGCAACTCCGTATCCCCCGGAGCGCACAATCGAATGCTCCCCTCTTTCCCCTGAAGCGGTCGTTGTTCTCCCCAATGCCGTCGATACTCACACCCACATAATCGAAGCCTCCGTCCCGCATCCTTTTCGCAAGATCGGGTGTGATGAGAACTCCGTTCGTGGAGAGAACCGTCCGTATTTTCCGGCCTTTCGCCCGCTTCGCTAGGGCGAAAAGATCCGTTCTCAGGAGCGGCTCTCCTCCCGAGAAGAGGAGGACAGGTATCCCACACGCGCCGAGATCGTCGATCATCCTCTCGGCTTCCGACGTGGAGAGCTCGCCGGGATAATCCCTGTCGTGGGAATCGGAGTAACAATGGATGCAGGAAAGGGTGCACCGCCTCGTCGTATTCCATACGACCACCGGGCGCGGGTTCTCCCTATCGGGCCCGACCGGGTATCGCAGTGTATCGCCCGGCGAACTTCCACCGCATATGAGGCGCGTGATATTTATCATCGTCCTGACGCAGCGCGTGCTCCCTTCAGGATTTCTTCTCCGCCCGCGCGAAGCAGCTTTTCGGCCAGCGCCGCACCGACCGACGCGGCGTCCTCCGCGGGGCCCTCCGCCCTCAACTTTACCATCTCCTTGCCATCGAGACTCACCATCATTCCCTCCAGGGACACAATCCCCTCCCTGTAACCCGCCAGCGCCCCGACGGGCACCCGGCAGCCGCCACCCACGCGCCTCAGGAATGATCTCTCCGCCAGAATACACGAGTGGGCATGCGCGTCGTCGATTTCCGTTACCATCTCCCGCACATGGTTCTCTTCATCTCGCACTTCGATGGCGAGGGCAGCCTGGCATGGCGCGGGGAGCATCTGCTCGGTCGGCATGAACTCGCCGACAAGGTGCTGCATCGCCATCCTGATGAGGCCGGCGGCCGCCACGACAATCGCATCCGCCTCGCCCCTCCGCATTTTCTCTATTCGTGTCGTGAGATTTCCCCGTATCTCCTTCACCACAAGATCGTTCCTCATTCTGAGGAGCTGCGCCCTGCGGCGCACGCTGCCCGTACCGATGACCGCGCCCTCCCGGAGATCGGCCAGGGCGTTCCCATTTTTCGATACCAGCGCGTCCCTGGGATCGAGGCGCTCCGGGATCGAGGCGAGAATAAGCCCGGGCGGGAGGTTGGTGGGAAGATCCTTGGCGCTGTGCACGGCCATATCAATTTCTCCGCGCAGCAGCGCATCCTCAATTTCTTTGACGAAGATTCCCCTGTCGGCCGGCAGGCGCGACCAATCCCTGGCCTTGTCTCCCACGGTGATAATAACCTTCGACTCGCAACGCAGGCCGGGAAACTGTTCCCGCAATTTCACGATCACCCGCTCAGTCTGCGCGCGCGCGAGGGAACTCCCCCGCGTTCCAATAATTACATCCCTACGTGGCATGGTACGGACTCCCGTCCTGTAGAGCCGGCGTTAAGGAACGGCGATCAGAGAGCCTTTGCGACTGTCTGCATCCCCTGGCCCACCTCCCCGGTGATCTTGATCGTGAGCTCGCGCATCATAGCCCTCACGCCCTCCCGTAGACTTCCGTCATCTCGGCAAATTTGTCGACGAGCGGGGTCGCGAGCTGTCCGGGGGTGAGTCTCCATTGCCAGTTCCCATTCGCGATGCTGGGACAGTTCATCCGCGCCTCCTCGCCCAATCCCAGGATGTCCTGCATCGGGAATACGACGGTATTCGCAACGGACATCATGATGAGCCTGATCAGTTCCATGTGCAGGTGCGCCGGCGGAACATGCCGCCCCAGATAGCGGAAGAGCCTCCGCTTCTTATCATGCGACGCCTCACTCTCGATCCATCCGCGCACGGTGTTATTGTCGTGCGTCCCCGTGTATGCCGCGCAGTTTTGAATATAGTTGTCCGGCAGGTAAGGGTTATGCGGATTGTCATCGTCGAAGGCGAAGAGGATGATGCGCATGCCCGGGAAGCCAAACCGCTCCATGACATCGCGCACATCATCCGTGATGATACCGAGATCCTCAGCGATAATGGGGAAAACGGGGAATCTCCTCGTAAGCGCGCTAAAAAAATCAACGGAAGGCACCTCCACCCAGCGTCCGTTGATCGCGGTTTTCTCGGTCGACGGCACCTCCCAGTATGCCACGAGGCCCCGGAAGTGATCGACCCTCACCACATCGAAGAGGTTGAGCGTGTGCGCCATCCTCCGGATCCACCAATCGAATCCGGTTTCCTGCAACCTATCCCACCGGTACAGCGGATTCCCCCAGAGCTGGCCTGTCTTACTGAAGTAGTCGGGGGGAACACCCGCCACGAACGCCGGCCGCATGCGCTCATCAAGCATGAAGATGTCACTGTGCGCCCATACATCAGGGCTGTCGTAGTTCACATAGATGGGGATGTCGCCGATCAGGAGGATCCCCTTCTCGCTACAGTACTTTTTAAGAGAGAACCACTGCGTGAAGAAGATGTACTGGAGAAACTTCTCTCTCTCGAGCGCCTCCGCATGATCCTTCTGCATTCTCTCGAGCGCGCCGGGAATCCTGTCCCTCAGCTCCGAATCCCACTCGTTCCAGGCCTTCCTGTTGTTCTTCCCCTTCAGGACGACGAAGAGGGCGAAATCTTCCAGCCACGAGGATTGCGCGGCGCAGAACTCTTCATATTTTTCCCTGATCCCGCGGCTCGACTTCGCGCGCTCATATGCCCGGCTCAGCAACCCCTCCTTGTAGGGAATCACCGCGCGGTAGTCACAGCGGCCCTCGGGGAAACGCGGGGCTGCGCGCAGTTCCTGTTCCGTGAGCAGTCCCTCCTCGCACAGGAGTTCCGGACTGATCAGAAGCGTGTTCCCCGCAAACGCGGAGTTGCTGTTATAGGGAGAATTCCCGCTGATCTCCTGCGTGGGATTCAGGGGGAGGAATTGCCAACAGCTCTGCTTCGCGCGGCAGAGAAAATCAGCGAAGCGATATGCTTCGGGGCCGAGATCCCCGATGCCGTGTCTCGAGGGAAGAGATGTCGCGTGCAGAATCACACCGCTGCGCCGCTTATTCATATTCAGTTGCTCGTTCATTCAGTAGTATACTCCTTTCTTGAAGAATATTCCGCCCTGGCCTGATCTATTCACCAACTCAAAACTGACATACCTGCCCAATAGCACAACAGACTACACGCTTTTAACCACTGAAGACGCTGAGGACACTGAACGGTTCAAAAAACTATCCCATTGATATCCTAATCGCTATTCAGAACGCAGATGAACGCAGAACGCGCA
>JAPLCW010000060.1 GCA_026392015.1 Candidatus Auribacterota bacterium
ATCCACCCTACGTTCTCCCCCCAGATCAAATTATGGTTTTTGATAATCTTGCCGATTTCAGGCCTGGCAGTCCTTGCGTGCGGGAGACAGGCACTCCTTTCCAAATCGTGGAAGAATGGAAAATCATGGCATTGCTGAGAGAGGGAATGGGAGGGTACGGCACAGGCACAGGAGACTGTGAAAAACGCGACGGCGAAAATAATGAGGGTCATAATTCATTCCGCAGGGGTGAAAAATTCGATGCGCATTCACAAAACCACATGTAACCAGCCTGCATTTTTAGTGCCACCTTTACAATTTCTCACTCATTAGCGAAAAATAGTCATAATGCATACCAAACTACCGCCATCAAATACTTCATATCTCTCCTCTTCCATTTTCATAATCCGCCTGCTGACTTATCCATTAGCTGAAATGTCAAGGATAAAGATTTGACCCCAAGAACCCCAAGAACCCAGATGAACAAATCGTCGCATCAGTCCTTAATGCAGCGAACGGGTGAGGCCTCACACAAAGGCACATTGTACCTGTCTATGGTGCCATAGGCCGGATAAATCTGCCTGCGCCACCACGTAGTGCCGCCTGTCACAGTGGATGTAACCCATCGCATCCTTATGTAGGCCCCCGGCTGCTCTCCAGGCTGACGGTCACAATGATAATACCCGGCCGCCAGGGCGTCAAAATGCGATGAGCCTCCCGTCCGTAATGCATACGACTCGTCAGTTCCCCTCTCTCCCGTGGTGGTTGTGTCGTACGGGAAATCGGTGGCACATGTCCCCGACGTGCACACGGCTCTCTCCAGCGTGGTAGACTCATCATGGGTGGGAAGGTGCCAGCCGGCGGGGCATGCGGTCACGGCCGCAGAATATTGATAGATCAGTCCTCTGCTTACATCGGGACCGTGATAACCGCACCATCCATTATCAACATTGTCTACCCATGTGACACTGCTGCATCCGGTGTTATGGTCTAGGTTCCTCGCCATCCAGCATTGGGTGCCGATCAGAACCGTGTTGTATATTTTCTCATCGCGCGGATCCGTGAATGCTGTTCCGCAGGCAAAAGTTGGTGTTACTGTTGGAGTCGGAGTCGGAGTTACTGTCGGTGTTGCTGTGGGTGTCGCTGTCGGTCTCGGCAATGCAGCTAATGTTCCTGTCTGCACTCCCCAGGTTCCCTTCGTGCAAAAGAAAGTCACTCCCTGCTCAACATTATCGGTCGTGGCAGCACACTGCCCGAATTTCACTTTGATATCCTCGTAGATCTGTTTTGTAGTTTTCATCGTTGAACCTGGAGCTGTGCTTGGTTCCTGAAAGTTGGGGACGGGTGTTACCTCTATCCCCAAGTTCAGGTAGTCATAGATCTGCGAGAGTGAATACATCCCGCTTCCCGCCGAAGGAATCCCCGGAGAGTCAATGCTCCCCGCCATGACCATACCCACCAGGCCTGCCGCACATATCAGACCTAAAACTGCCGTCATCAATTTTTTCATCTTTCACCTCCCCTTTCTGTGTGCAGAAACCTCCTGTCACTTATCCATCACCTGAAAAATCAAGGATAAAGATTTGAACCCCAATAGCGCAGACTTCTCCATTTATTTGCAGACGCAAAGCCGGTAATCACTTGAGTTGACGGTGGCCGCGCAGTTTTGCGTTGCTGTCCCGGGAGTATCGCCTGTGAACCACCTGAACCAGCACTGGTCTGTACCACAGTGTATACAACACACCGTGTCCTGCTCGCCCGAAGCCCCTCCGCCTTGCCCCAATCCGCAGAGGTCCAAGCATATAGTCGCGCCGGCCGGGTTTGGGAGGACGTACCAGTCCCTGAAGTCACAGGCGAGTCCGTTGCTGGCGCATACAGTATTGCATGACTGACCTTTGTCTACTTCGGCCGCCTTAAACCAGCAGCCATAGTCATCGGGGAATGGGAGTTGTGTCACCGCCCAGTAGCCGCCCTTTGCTGCGCACGGGGTCGGACCCCATGGGATTGGTGTTTGTGTCGGCGTTACTGTCGGTGTTGGTGTCGGCACTAATTGCGCCGTCCCCGTCTGCACCCCCCATCTCCCTGATTGCGTGCAGAAGAATGGGTTGCCCGATTTCACCTCTGCGGCAGTCGTGATCGCGCACTGTTCGAATTTCGCCTTGATGTCGTCGTAAATCTGCTTTGTGGTTTTCATCGTAGAGCCGGGAGCTGCGATGGGCTCCCGGAAGCTCGGGGCAGATGTTGCCTCTATCCCTGAGTTCAAGTAGTCATAGATCTGTGAGAGTGAATACATTCCGCTCCCCGCCGACGGAATTCCCAGGGAGTCAATGCTCCCGGCCATGGCCATGCCCCCCAGGCCTGCTGCACATGTGAGAGCTAAAGTTACCGGCATCAAATTTTTCACATTCCTCCTCTTTTCTTTTTGCGAAAATCTCCTGCTGACCTATCCATTGCCTGAAAAGTCAAGGATAAAGATTTGACCCCAAAAGCACCACATATCGCGCTTAGCTCGTTTTTGATCGGCAGTCCCCAGCCGGTTTTCCCTAACCAGGTCAGCCCGGTAGCCCATGACTTGGCATCAGCCCAAGTCTTTGTGCCGCCCGCCATTTTTTGAGAGCGCCAATGTAATCATTTTCTTAAAAATATTTTCGATTTGGAAGCCGGAAAAAGAAAACCCGGCTTCCAAATCATCAAATAGCCAAATCATTCCTACGGACGCGCGACCACGCGAAACGATTCGTATTGGTACTCGCCCGACGTTCCGTCGTAACCGTTCGCGGTGGAGCAGGAATTGTAGCCCAGCAACCGCGCGGACGTGTCCCAGCTATCGCCGGTGGCGGGGGGGCCGCAGGCGGCAGCCCAGCTAAAGTTTACGCTTGGTGACAACGTGGATGTGTTTTCGTAGAAGTAACCACCAGCGACGTTACAGGCGACTTCAAACTCGTTGTTGAATCCGTTATAATCCACGGCGGGTAGGGCGCTATGGCCGGATGCCGTCGCCCAGGCTTTTAAAGTGGCGGAACGTGTTACCCAAGTAGCGCCGGAGATTGTGGGACCGATATCCCTGGTTCCGTCCACACAGTCGGCAATGGAGAGAGCAGAGATAACGCCCTTACCGCTCACCCCGTTATGACCGGTTGTGATGGTTGTCCCGTTGACTACTGTTACGATCTCAGACCAGCGCCCGGCCACAGCCGCTTCCATCCGACTCTTCAACGTGCCCCCGCTGTTGCAGGTATAGGTTCCGGTCTTGGAGGTGTCGTTACCGAACGACCCTTTGTTCCAGGAAACCGAATCCGCGATGGCTTGCGACCAGCAGGCGCTGTTTATCCATGTCCAGCCGGTAGTGGCGTTGCAGGTGGCGGAGTTTAACGACCATGGGGTTGGGGTTGTGATTGGGGTTTGTGTTGGGGTTTGTGTCGGGGTTTGTGTTGGGGGTATATACGCTGTCCCCGTCTGCACTCCCCAGCTTCCCGACACCGTGCTGAAAAACGTCCAGCCCGATTCAACATGGGCAGCGGTCACGGTGCACAGGGCAAATTTCGCCTTGATGTCCTCGTAAATCTGCTTCATCGTCTTCATCGTGGAGCCAGGAGCCGCGCCGGGTTCCTGAAAGGCGGGGACAGGCGTTACATCTATCCCCGAGTTCAGGTAGTCATAGATTTGAGAGATCGTATACATCCCGCTTCCCGCCGAGGGAGCCGCCGGGGAATCAATGCTCCCGGCAATGGCCGTAGCCGCCATACCTGCCGCGCATATCAGGCCTAAAAACGCCATCATCAACCCTTTCATTTTTCCCATCCCCTTTTGTTAATGAAAACCTCCCGCCGGCTTATCCATTGCCTGAAAAGTCAAGGATAAAGATTTGACCCCAAATCTTACTTGGGGGGGGACTATAATTGTAGGGGTTCGACGAACCTGTCCTGAGCGAAGTCGAAGGGACCTTGCCGAAGGATCGCGCCCCTACAACATAAAATTTCCTACCCCCTATAAGTGACCCGTTACTGAAGACCCCCAAAAGCTCTAGTATGTGGGCTGGGCCGCGACGAGCCTCCCCCACGCAACATCGAACCTCCTCATCCCTCTCACCGCCCTCTCTAATTCCGTCGTAACGCTCCTTGTCAAATCAGCACACAATCTTACTTGACGTATACAGTTCCCTCACCTTGCCAGCCATCGGGAAATCCCTCTCCATTGCCTCCGCATCCCGTATATCCATCACCTAGGTAACGACCATATGCTATGTAATTTGAGCTATTGCATTCACCGGTCCTAAGTCCCGTATGATATGGATAAGTAGCATCAGAGCCCGTGGACCATGACGGAGAAGTGTAGGTATCTTTACATCTATCGATAGCGTAGGGAGCCGAAGTTGGAGCAGCGTTAAACGATCTTTGAGCGGGATCAAAGTAATCTGTATAGGAATTACATCTGAAACGTATCCAGGAAGTTGCCAATGTATTGATTACAGGATCGGA
Organism: Candidatus Auribacterota bacterium; assembly: GCA_026392015.1. Classification (GTDB taxonomy): domain Bacteria; phylum Auribacterota; class Tritonobacteria; order UBA1439; family UBA1439; genus JAPLCW01. Next base: position 4,458 of record JAPLCW010000060.1, read on the forward strand.
GAGCTTGGCGGCGCTGCCCTGCGTGGGAGAACTGAGTGTGCCGTACGCTCCTGTGTTCCTGTGACCTTGGCTGCTTGAAATAATTCTTGCCACCAATGTCCAGCCACCATCATCAGTGCTCATGTCACAATATACATCAAAGGGAGAACTCCCGGATGGATTTATTGTATAGATACCGTCACTTGCGGAAGGAATAGCATCTTTTATAGCTTTACATGATGCGTAAACTGGCGTTTCTGTCGGTATTGCGGTTAGAGTCGGAGTCAGAGTCGGAGTCAGAGTCGGAGTCGGTGTCAGCACTAATTGCGCTATCCCCGTCTGCACCCCCCAGCTCCCCGGTTGCGTGCAGAAAAATTTATTTCCAGACTTCACTTCGGCTGCGGTCGTCGCATTGCACTCATCAAAAAACGCTTTGAGCGTGTCACCGATATCCTTTGTTGTCTTCATCGTGGAGCCGGGCCCCGACGTGGGCTCCTGGAAACTGCTCTGTACCGTGAGCGTCGCGCCGCTCGTCAGGTAGTCGTAGAGGTTCTGAAGCGTGTACATCCCGCTACCGCCTGAAGGCAAGCCAGGTGCATCAATGCTCCCGGCAACTGCCATTCCGCTCAGGCCCACCGCACATATCAAACCTAACACCGACATCATCAACCTTTTCACCTTTCACCTCCCCTTTTCTGTTGTTAAAACCTATTGCTGTCTCATCTATCAAACCGGCTTTTCAGAGTGCCGGGTCACATAGTCGTGCATATTGACTTCCCGTTCATAACTGCTTTTGTAGGAACATATCCCCCTTTCAGGCGATTCCCGTAACCGAAACAAACGCCCATGCACCATTCCAACCGGAGCCAACAGGCTATATCACATTTGAGCTTCTTTTTAGGTCCTTATCTGTACAAGACCAGCGCTAACAATCAGAACCTAGCTTTTGTAATACTAGCAATTTTCGTGCCAATCCCTAATTTTTTCTCATAAAATAAGAAATATCTATAATTCAAACTAGTGGAGAAAGTTATAACAAACAACAAAAATGGAACTAGTTTGGCCGTATCGCAGAGAGGCCGATTTGCATACTTTGTTTACACCTCTAAACATTAAAAGTGCAAACTTTGTTTACACTTTTGAACTGCATGAGCATGGTGTGTGGGATATTCCCCCTAATGGGGTCAACTATGAATGATGAAGCAGGTTGTCCCTGCCTGCCGGCAGGCTGACCTTTCCCTCTACTTCGCTCGGTCCCCCCTCGAGGGGGGACCAGTCTGATATTCTTTGCCTGATATTCTTTGCCTTGCCGTGGTCTCACCAATCACTTATAATGCGACTGATGGAGGCCGTTCGGCTGCGCGCGCTACCCCGCCATGTGGAAGTTGATCGAGAGTTTAATCACCGGCGCCAGAAAACTCGGAAATTTTCTCGCTGCCCAATTCCCGCCGCTTGAACAGACGTTCAATCGCGTCAGAGAATCCGCCACCAACTTCATTTCCCATCCCCTGATACGTTCTCCCTGGAACCGGCTCGCCGGCTCCCGCCAGTTCAATGCGGCATATTCAGTCTTCGAGCACTTCTGGTGGCCCGACTATTCCAAGGTAAGGGTGGATTGGACCGGGCTGCCCCCCGGGGGCCTGCTCGTTCTAAGATTGATATCGATCGCGGCCCTTCTTCTCTGTTTCCTGCTTGTGCCGGCCATGCTCTTCCCTTTCCCCTCGCTCCCCGCGCACGCGATCGAGGGGGCGAACGGCCCCGTAGCGGCATGGTCCGTCCTGCTCTGGCTTGTCACTCTTGCACTGGCCTGGGGATGCTTCCTCGCGGGAGCGGGGATGTGCAACCGTCCTGCATTTCTCATCTCCGTCATTATGTACCTCTGGTATGTCGGCTGGGCCGCGACGAGCCTTCCCCGCGCAACATCAAACCTCTTCATTCCTCTCACCGCCCTCCTCGCCACCGGCATGTCGGAAAGAACTCTCCACGGGCGCGAGGCGCGAGGTGCAGGGGCAGGCATTGCCTTGTGCGTGCTCGCGGGCGCGGCATCGGGGATAGTGTTATTCGCTCTCACCCCCTTGGGGAGGCTCTTCCCGGGCAAAGCGATCCCCTACGGGGCGTGCACAGGCGTGCTGTGGGGACTGATCACTTTCGCATGCGCAAGGGGTGCGAACATTCTCCGTGGGAACGGTGCGGCCGATTCGCCGCTCGGGATTCAGTATGCGGTCGCCCTTATCGCGTTGACCACGCTCGCCTTCTTCTCGTCAATAAGCATCCGTGGGGGATTGGCGCTCTATGCGAGCGGCGTCGCGCAATTCCTCACGGTGTGGACAGGCTACCTCTGGCCTGTCTATTACTTCATCGGCGTGGGGATCATTCTCAAGCTGCTCAAAAACACGCGGGTGATCACCTCGGCATTTCGTGACATTTTCCCGTCCGGCTTTTTTGTCGTGGTCTTTTCTCTTCTGCTCCTGGCGGGGGGGCTCATCACATGGGCCCCGGCGGTGTTCGATGCCGGCGCGCTGCCCTGGCCCGCAGCAATTATAAGGTCCGCGGCATACCTGTACAAAATTTCGGCGTCATGGATATGGGAAAACCCCTGGAGATCCACCATCGCAATCTGGATGCGTGGAGTTTTCCTCTTCGATGCGTGCGCGATCGTGTGGCTCCTCCTCATCCGGCGCCTGGTCCCGAGCGCGGTGGCGTCCCTCGTTTTCCAGACGCTTCTCGCATGGTTCCTGATCACCGAGTACCTGTTCGAGCTCGGCGGCTTCGCCCACACCGGAATTCATTCCGCCCTGAGCATGTGCATATTCTCGATTTGGCTCCTCTGGATGCTCTTTGAAGCCGGCATAAAGCTGAGCGCGGGATCATCGCCGCGATGGCCTTCAGTCGGGCGAATGGCAATCTACGGAGGCATGTTGCTCTTCCTGCTGCTGGGGCTCCACGTCCGCCTCGCCCTGCACGATCCTAAAATCCGCGATGAGGTGTATTACGCCCTCTTCCGCGGGATCATCGACGTGGGCCTCCCCTACTTTCTCTACGTCTACGCCGACCGCAGGATCGGGAAAATCCCCGTTGCCGTGCACCGGTTGTTCGCCGCGTTCTGCCTCGGCGCGGTCCTGGCGATCTTCCTCCTCCTTTTGGACAAGCTGGCCGTTGCGGGCTGGTCTCCCGGTCTGTTCAGGACGCAGATGATCAGCCGCTACGACTCGTTCCTCGGAGACGCGCTAGTCAGGGAAACCGTACCGCCCATGCCGATTACCTGGATCGCGCTGAGGGGGGGCTGTGTGATCGGAGCGCTCGCGATTCTCGCCCGCTGTGTCTCCACCCGGTGCCTTGACCGTGCGCGCCGCCCCGCTGTGTTGCTCTTCATGCTCATGGCAGCGGCAACGGGCCTCGCCTCATTCTCAAAAATCACTGCATCGACCATGCTCCTGCCGCTCATCCCCCCGCGATGGTCGCTCCTCTTCACCCCCTACCGCCAGTCTCTCATGATCGACGCGAATCTGGTAGCCCAGTACTTCATCTATGGCCTCCCGGCGCTCCTCCTCGCCCTCGCCGTGTCCCATCCTAAAGGCGCTCGCTCCGTTAATTGGGTAATGGGGATCGCGGGCGCGTACGGATTTTACCTTCTCATGACATGCCTCTGGCCCTGGCATGAGGCCTGGCTCCGCTCCACGGGTCTCCTCGTCACCTTCGGGCTCTCCGGGATCGCCCTCCTTCTCTTTCTCATCAGGATCGGAAGGGAGAGGGTGGAGGAAACACTCGGCGCACGGGAGGGACTGACGGAGCCGGAGCATCTTCTAGGACCTCGCGCGCGCGCCGCGCTCACCTTGACTGTCGCGATCATCTTTGGAGCAATCGCCTGCACGCAGATATATTATGGAAGGCTCCTCGCGTACCGTATACCGGAACTATCAGTCCCGGTCCTTCTCCCCGCGGCGTGGATCCGGGTTCCGGCCGCGCCCGGAATCACGGGAACCGTTTTTCTCAGGAGGAGCGTATCCCTGTTCAATCCGATGCTCCTGATGGAGGTTCGGAAGAATCCGAAGGAGGGGGAGCAGCCGCTTCCCGATCAACTCATCCAGGAGGCTTCGCTCAAACTACCCGGATTCTCGGTCCTCAAAAAGGAAGATTGGGGAAGATATTCGAACGGCGCAACCGCGGTCGATTTTAACTTCGACTATCGCTTCTCCGCCTCAGCCTCGCCCGCGCCGCTGATCGGAACAAAACTGCTCCTGCAGGGCGGCGATGAGCGTACCCTCGTAATCACTCTCATGGACACCATCAAAGACTGGGAGGAGAGGCGCTGGGACCTGGTGCGGATTGCGCAGACGCTGCGCTAATTCCAGGGACACCATACTCATTTACCCGGATTGATCCAACCATCAAAGGATAAAGCTTTCAAACCGCGGATTGTGCGGATTGGGCGGATTACAAACAAAAATCCGCGCAATCTGCCTAATCCGCGGTTAAAACATCAAGGTTCTCTTCCAGTTTATGTGGGTAACTTTAGCTATTCCCTCCCCCCTGTGAAGGGGGAAGGTTGGGAGGGGGGTGAACTACAGGCACTCGTGTAGTGTTTCATAATTACAGTGCATAATTCATGTCATTGCGAGGAGCGTAGCGACGAAGCAATCCGCGAAGCGTCGCGAGCCCCGAAATATTCAGGGCGTGGCGATCTATCTTAGATCCCTCGCTTCTCTCGGGACGACCCTTCGGGTCGGATTGCTTCGCTTTCGCTCGCAATGACAAATTAATGCTCACTATTTCTGCGACGACACTAAGAAACTGCCTTCAGCACCCACCCTCACCCTCCCCCTTCGCAGGGGGAGGGAAAAGGGCTACTTACCCACACAGAACGGAAGAGAACCAACATTAAAAGCTGGTGTTTAGATTATTCTAGAAACAGATGAATCTTTTTCTTTGAATGATTACCATCCGCCGAATCCCTGCCTATGCCGAAGCGGAGCTCCGGCTCCGCGCAGGCAGGCGCGTAATCCGCGGTTCCTTATTCTCTTTTTGTTACCGGCCGTAGATGGCCAGCTTCCCCTCCAGGGGAAGATTTTCCGTATTAATCAGGAATGTGGAGAGTCCGATCTTATTCAGGATGAGCGTCGCATCGATGGCGCTCTTGAGAAAGTCGATCTCACTCCTCTCGACGAGCAGATCCGCCGCGCGCCGCGCCAGCTTCTCATTCTCCACGCAAAGGTGTTCCATCTCGCCGGTCTTCCCGGCATCCAGAGCCCTGAGAATTGCGGCGTCGTTTTGCGCATACCCGGCCATGAGATCTCGCATCCGCGGGGAATGAGCCGCGAGGTGTTCCATCATTTTTCGAACCAGCAGCAGCTGCTCCCGCACCCCGCCGCGGACCGCCGCATCGCTTCCCGGAGACGCAATGCACTCCCGCAAAATGGATGGGAACTCGCAGAGATAGGCGATCTCCGCGCAGCGATCATCCGAAAGATATTTCTTTACTATGGTAACTATTCTCTCTCGATCAGCCTGCGGGATCAGATCTTCCATGGCGTCACATACCTGATGAGCCCGCTTGAGAAACTTTATTCTGTCTCCGGAGATCGAGACCGCGCACATCGCGGAGTAGATCTGCGTCAAATTCTCGAATGCGAGGAAACGGGAGGGCACGCCGACCAGGAGATCCCTCACACGCGCGGCATCTCCCTTGTTCAGGAACGCACAATTGAACACGGAGAGCTGGGGGAGTATGATCCGGCACCCCTTTTCGTAAAGGGGAGCCACGAAGCATCGCTCCCCGCTGATTTCCGCGATGAAAAATATCTGGACGGTGATCCTCTTGACGAGCGGGAGATCCTCCGGGCGATACTTTACGGAGTCTGATGCGAAGCTGAATCGCACGTTGTACGGAAGGGGAAGGGTATCCCTGAAGAGCCTGTTGGGCACCGGGATGCCATCGGCTGCGCTCACACAGTAGATGTAGTAGTGCGGATCCGCAGACCGTGCGCGCAGCGCCATCGCCTTCGCAACGGCATCCCCGAGGCCCGCGAGAGAGGTGGCTCCTGGATCGAATCCTCCGAGGAAGAAGAGGCCGTGACTTCGGTGTGATCGCGCCTCAGCGCTCGCGACCGCAAGAACGCACTCGATCTTTCGCGACAGGTCTCCGATATTCTCCGCTCTCCCGATGTCCACAAAGATCCCCGCGTCGCAATCCGCACCGCTCACATTGCAGCGCAGGAAACCCGATCCGTAGAGGAAAGGCGCCACACTCACCGGACATCCCCTTTCCCGCGCCCTCTCCGCAATCGCGTCGCTGAATTTCCCGACATTCTCAGCTGTCGGCAGAAGAGCCACCTCTCCCTTCAGCGAGACTTTGTCGGAGAGAGCATAAAAATGCACCGGGGAGGCCGCTTCCCCTCTCAATCCAGCTTGGAGACCCACCGCAATCGCCCACAACACAGCTGTTCTTTTGAGTTTCATCCATCCACCTCGCATTGCCTGCTTTGTCTCCCAGTATATACTCTCGAGTGGTCATTCGGAATCGGATTCTGATCAGACTTTCCCCGTTTTGTTTCAAAAGATTAGTAGCTCACCGCAGAGGCGCAGAGCACGCAAAGAACGATCGCAAAGAATAATTCATACTAGCCTGGCTTTCTGCATGATCTATCATCTCTGCGTCCTTCGCGTCTCCGCGGTGAAAGATATGATCGCTTCTTTTTCCAAACTTGGAATACTACAGATGCTGAATTTTGTATATGTCTGGTAATTAGACAGTAATAAATATAGTGCTCACTATTTTGGGGAATCTCCTGGATTCTGATGCACCCATTTCCCTCACCCTGAGGAGCGGGCTGCTCCATCCGCCTTTCATACGAGACCCAAACCGCAAAACTCAGATTTCAAAACAGGCTCGAAATCCCAATTTTTAAATCCAACATTATAGGAGACTCTCTCCACACTCTATATCATCTTGGGAATTTGAGATTTTGCAGCTAGCCTGGATTATTCATCAGACGAATAAAAGAGCAATTTAAACAGCCTGACATATGCAACCGCGGATTCTGCGGATTAGGCGGATTACACAATGCAAATCCGCGTAATCAGCGTAATCCGCGGTTAAAACATTAATAGTT
>JAPLCW010000180.1 GCA_026392015.1 Candidatus Auribacterota bacterium
CCGCTCTACCTCCAGCACAAACTTAACTCGTTCATCCATAGGTAACACCATCTTCCAGGTCATGAATTCACCTCCATGACCCATACTAAGTGTTACCTATGTCCCCGGTCTATTCTGCAACCCATGTCCCCGGTCTGTACCACCCTTTGCCCTCCCCCTTCACAGGGGGAGGGCAAAGGGATATTTACCAACACAAAGTGAAAGAAAACCAATACGCTTAACCATATACGCTTCACAAGATACGAGATACGCTTCACAAATTTAAGCGCTTCACGAAATACGAAATACGAGATACGAGATGCGCGATCCACATCATACTCTTCCGCAGTCTTCCTTCCTGATCCAGCCAGCCTTTCCGTCCGGGAGACTCACCTGGTACCAGGAGTCTTTGACATTCTCAATCTTGACTGCCGACCCCTCGTGAAGGACGAACGCGATAACATCATTATCAGAGGGTCCGTAGCGCACCTTTACCTCTTTTAAAAGGATCACCGCCTGCTCCTGTCCCTCGAGGTAGGCGCGCGATCCCATGCCCGCGCCGACGGCAATGAGAATGAGAATCAGAACACCCATGACTTTCACAAGGTAAGGCCGCAACGGACGCGCGTAAATAAAAACGATCAGAATCGCACAGAGGATCCAGTAGATCACCACCGCCGCGGTGCGCAGTTCCGCGAGGGTGAAGAAACCCACTGCGCCTTCCCATTGGCGCAGGAACCAGGATATCTGCCGCGGTTCTATCTTCTCTTCGAGAAGGGAACGCGCATAGTCGAGGTTGGCGATTATATCCTGATCACGCGGGCGGAACCGCAGCGCCCTCATGTAGTAGAGGATTGCATCCCCCTTCCGGTCGAGTTTGAGACAGGCATTCCCGATGTTGTAGTACAGATTCCCGCCGCCGTAGCCTCGCGCGGTCAATCGCTCGTATTCCTTCACCGCATCCTGGTAATTTCCCGCCTCATAGAGTCTGTTGGCGAGGCTGAAGATCTCCCGCGGGTCCTGCTCCCGCACAGGAGCTGCCCGGGGCGGCACAGCCGCAACGGGCGAGGGCTTCGCGGTGGGCGTTCCTCCCACGGTGACAAGTTGAATCTGCCCGGGCCTCAGGGGGACCGGCCTTGTGGCGGACGGGGGGGGAGACACCCCCTGACCGAAAGATGTCGCGCATGCAGCGCATATAGCCACAACCGTTAATCCACTCCGCATCATATATTCATCTCCCTGCACCGTCCGCCCATATCTTTTTCTACGAAGCTAATCGAGAAGTCAGAATACAGGAGCCAGAATCCAGAATGGATCGTGCCTAAGCTGCCTGTAGCTTGCTGACCTCTTCGAATAACTGCATTAACCCTTAATTCTGTATTCTGACTTCTGAATTCTGGCTCCTGAGCAATAATGTCGCCGCGGGCGTCCTCATTCCAACTCCTGGCTCCTGAATTCTGACTCCTGAATTCTGCTCTTCTAAAACCTGCTTCTCCGTAACTCCTCAAGGATCGCCGTCGCCTCCCGCAGCGACTTCTCCATCTGGGATATGTCCGGCTTCGCGGAGGCGAAGCGCGCGAATTCACACGAGCGGGAAAAATCGTCAATTCTCCGGATCAGATCCGCATTCAACCCCCGGGCAGTGAGCTTATCCCGGATCATCTCGGGCGTCAAGCCCCCGGCGGGGACATTGAGCCTGTCCGCAACATACATGTTCAACGCCCTGACCAGCGAGGAGTAGAAACCCTCGACATCATGCCGCCCCAGGGCATCCTCCGCCGATTTCAATCTCTCCCTCGTCATCCTCCCCGTCCGGTGCAGCCTCGCGTAGCTCACGTCCGAGCGGAGGCGCTCGCGATGCCGCGCATGGACAAACGCGAGGAGCACAAGGAGCAACGGGATGCACTGGGCGCACCAGAAGATGATGCGCCTGCCTCCCGCCTGGCCTATCCTTGTCAACTCGCCCGGGACCGTCTTTATGAATACAATATTCCTCTCGAGCAGCTGTACCCCCTTTTTCTCTGTGCCCGCGGCGGCGCTGAAAATCTTCGCTGCACCCTCTTCCTTTGGAGGAAGGACTTTGACCGGAATGGGGGCGCTCCTCAGCGTGACATACTTGGCTTCCTGGGGGTTGAAGGAATCAAATATCACCTCAGGTATCTGCTGGATCTTATCGCTGAGCGGCACGATTGCCTGCTCAAAACGCTTTACCCCCCGAACGCTCTCCGCGCCTTTATTGATCTCCGTGGAGCCGGTCGGCTCGTATGTCTTGAACCCCTCCGTGGTGCTCAGCCTGGGGGAAACGACGCTCTCGAGATTTCCTTCTCCGCTCACGACCATCGTGAGGGTAATCGGGTCGCCTGCATGAACCTCCTTCGGCTTTGCATCCACCTGCAACTGATAGTGCCCGACGGTGACTTCTCCCTTCGGTGCGCCCTCTTTCGGGAGGGGACGCGCATTGATCTTCACCTGGTTTGAGGTGAGCTGGAATGATTGCCGGTTATAATGGCCGAACGCATCTTCAAAAAAACTATCCATGTCAAACATGCTGGGCGGATATCCCCCCCTGCGCTGCGACTCCGTGAGAACAAACCCACTGAGTCTCGCCGGGCCGATCGTCAATTCGCCCGTCTGGTACGGAAAGAGCGCGGTCTTCAGTTCGCTCACCTGGTAGCGCCTTCCGTTCACCATCCGTTCGTAGTTCCTGCTTCTCCCGTCCCCGAGTATTTTCTCCACGCAACCGGGGGCGGCCGCAGGCTCATATGCCGGCTGTTCGGCGAGCGCCGCTGCGCAATAGAACCTGAAGGTGAGAATAACCTCCTCATGGAGAAAAGGGTTCGGTTTATTCGCAGTGATCTCGATGAACATCTGCTTATTGCCTGCCGCAGCGGGCGGCGCCTCCGCCTGAGCAACCTCATCCGCGCGGCGGGCCGCCGCCTGTTGCGTCGCCGCGACCTCCACCTCTATCGGCTGTGTCTGGTACTGCTTCCCCTGAGCAGTGATCGCGACCGGCCCGATCAGATGCTTCCCCGGGGCGAGTGCCACGAGGGTATAATTGTACTCCGAGGATATGGAGCCCGCTCCGTTCACGATCTGAATCTGGGTGGAATGTGAGGTCCCCTCGACCCGAAATCCCTCAAGAGGGGGCAACTGTGGCTCGCTCCCACGCGGCGAATTGGTGATCCTCACGCTGAGAACAGTCCTGTCCCCCACGGAGACAACCTTATTATTCACCGAGGCGGAGATTTCCACCGCCTTAGCTGATCCGCATGTGAACGCGGCGATACTTATGAGGATACCTGTCACTACGCGCATGCGCTATCGCTCCCGCCTCACTTTGTAAGAAGACAGTTACTGAGGGGGAATCACCCCCTCCCTGCCCTCCCCCTTCGGAGGGGGAGGGGTTGGTTGGGTGGGCACCCTACATAACTGTCCCCCTACCCAACATTACACCTTACACTTTAAACTTTAAACCGTAGTCCTACCAATCCTTATCCACCTTCCCCGGCATCGGCGTGATCTGTGTCTCTATGAAATGCGAGAGATCACGCTGTTCTCTCTCAAATTTCCTAACGAGATCCTTCGCTTCCTGCTCGCTCAGCTCTTTTTCACCGACCGGTGTCTGTTGCGACTGCTCTTCTTTCGCCTGCTGTCCTTCTTTCTTCTCCTGCTCCCCCTTCTTCTGCTGCTCTTCCTTCTTCTGCTGTTCCTCTTTCTTTTGTTGCTCGTCTTTCTTTTCCTGTTCCTCCTTCTTCTGCTGCTCTTCCTTCTTCTGCTGTTCCTCTTTCTTTTGTTGCTCGTCTTTCTTTTCCTGCTCCCCCTTCTTCTGCTGCTCTTCCTTCTTCTGCTGCTCCTCTTTCTTCTGCTGCTCGTCTTTCTTTTCCTGTTCCTCCTTCTTCTGTTGTTCCTCCTTCTTTTGTTGCTGATTCTCCTTCTTCTCTTCCTTCTTTTGCTCAATCTTCTTGATCTCACGGAGAACAAACTCGAGGTTGTGCTTTGCATCCTTGTCCGCAGGGTTCATCTGGAGCGATCTCACATAGTCGGCTGCCGCGTCCTTGAGCTGATCCTCACCGGGAGACGCCTTCTCCATCTGGAACTTCGAGTTGCCTATATTGTAAAAAACTTTGGCCTGCTGATCTACGTCCGTGAGAGAGGATTTCCCGTACAGATCAGCCGCGTCCTTGAATTTGCCCTGCTTGTACAAGGTATCCCCTATATTGAAATAGAGCTCCTTTTTCTCGGGGGCTTCCGTAAGCGCATCGGAATATTTCTTCAGCGCCTCCTCATACTCCCCCTTCCGGTAAAGCTCGTTTCCTTCCCGGTTCTTCCTCGCCGCCGAGTAGTCCCAGCCGAGGCAGGAGAGCGCGAGAATCATCACCAAATAATATGACGCCGCCCGATTTCTCATAGATAAACCGCCATAATGCAAAATCCCAAATCCCCTGCCAGCAGTAAGCATTAAGCCATAAGCTATAAGTAAGATGCTTACTGCTTAGGGCTGAGCTGGGATTTTGTATTTATTTTGAATTTTAGATTTTGAAGTTTGAGTTTCTCCCATTTTCCTTCTTCCGCTCTCTCACCAGCATCTCCGCACACAGAAGGAGCAATGCGAGGGCCAGCGGCCACTGGAACCTGTTCTCGTAGACTTTTCTCTGCTGTTCGAGCAGCTCCGTCTTCTCCATGGTGGCGATTTTGTCTTTGTAGAGATCCACGAGGCCGAGCTGCCCTCCCCCGGGATAGACGTACGCCCCGCCGGTCATGAGCGCAAGCTTCTGGAGCGTATTCTCGTTTAACTGCGTCTGAACGACCTTCCCTTCCTGATCCTTCAAATACGCCTTCTGTCCCCCCTCCGCATCAACCGGTATCAGTTCCCCGCTCCTGCTCCCGATGCCGACGGAGAATATTTTTACCCCGAGCTTTTCCGCCTCCTTCGCAGCCCGCTCAAGACCCTCCCCGTGATCTTCGCCATCAGAGAGGATCATGAGCGCCCGGTATTTCCGCTCATCGCCGCGGAATATCCTCACCGCCTGCTCGATAGCCCCGCCGATGTCGGTTCCCCCGAAAGGAACAATGCCGACCTTGATGATCTTGAGAAACATGGCCGCCGCCCCGTAATCAAGCGTCGGAGGGCAGACGGTGTGGCTCCTCCCCGCAAACGCCACGAGCGCCACGCGGTCGCCCTGGAGCACCTCGAGGAGATCGCTCACCTCCATCTTCGCGCGCTCAAGCCTGTTCGGCTTCACATCCGTGGCAAGCATGCTCTTGGATGTGTCGATCGCGATCACGATGTCGATCCCCTCCCGCGTCACCTGCTGCCAGTGGAAACCCCACTTCGGCTGGGCGAGCGCCAGGATGAGGAACGTTACCGAGAGAAGGAACAGCGCGGATTTTACCTTGCGTCGCCGCACGCTCAGACCTAGAACCAGAGACGGAACGAGGTTTGGGTCGGCGAAAGACTCCATCGCCCTCCGCCTGCGGCCCCCCGCCCACCTGAAGTAGAGCAGCAGCGCCACAACCAGCCAGAGCAGATACAGATACCACGGCTGTCCCCATTGCATCTTAGGGTAACCTCCTCAAAATCGACTGGCTCGCAAAAGCCTCCGCGAGCAGCAGGAGAAAGGCGGGGAGGAGAAAGTAGGGAAACAATTCCCTGAACTCGGTGTACTTCTCCTCTTCGATCTTCACCTTCTCCATTTTATTGATACGGTCGTAGATCTCTTTGAGCGCACGCTCATCCTGTGCCCGGTAGTACTGGGCGCCGGTGGTCCCGGCGATCTTCTGGAGGCTCTCCTCGTCAACGTCGATCTTTTGCGACTGAAACCTGAGCTGCCCGAACACCCACACCGGATAAGGCGCAAGCCCCTTGGTGCCTGCACCGATGGTGTAGATCTTGATCTTCATGCTCTTCGCCACTTCCGCCGCGCTCTCCGGGCTTATCTCTCCGTAGTTGTTCATTCCGTCCGTGAGCAAGATGATCACCTTGCTCTTCGCTTTTGAATCCCTGAGCCGCGCGACACTGGTGATGATCGCCGACCCGATTGCGGTGCCATCCTCGTCTCCTCCTCGCGGAACGATTTTCAGACGGTCCACGATGTCGATGAGGAGATCGTGGTCCATCGTGAGGGGGGACTGCATGTAGGCATAGCGGGCGAAGGCGACTACGCCGAGCCGGTCATTCTTTCGCTCCTGGATAAATCTCTTCACCACCTCTTTCGCCACATCCAGCCTGTTCACCTGAAGATCGGACGTCATATCACGCGCATCCATGCTGCTCGACATATCGAGTGCGAGGATAATGTCAATCCCCTCGCTGTATACCCTCGTGTGCCCGATACCCTTGAGCGGCCTCGCAAGGGCGAGCACCATGAAGAAGATCGCCGTGCAGCGCAGCGCGAGGGGGAGATGCGTAAACCTTTTCAATCCCGGGGGAATCGCCCGTTTCAGAGCCTCCAGTGCGGAGAATTTCACCGTGACCGCCCGTGAGTATCTCAACTTCAGAAATACCAGGAGCGGGATGGCCAGCGCCAGAATCAGTAGTACCGGATCCCTGAAACGCATCTGTTATCTCCAGGATTAAGGATTAAGCACTTTCCCAGGATTAAGGATTAAGCACTAAGGATTAAGCTTATAATGTTGTTCGCTTAATCCTCAGGCCTTAATCCTTAGTGCTGGTGGGTGCCGTTTCATCAACAAACCTCTTCGCCGCAGCGTGCGCGCCGGTGATCTCGTCACCTGTAGGGCCATACTGGGCGAACTTCACCATATCACACTGTTCGAGGAAATCGCCCACGAGCGTGCGTGCGCGCGCATCAAGCAGGCCCGATGCGCCCGCTTCGGCGAGAAATTCCTCGGTCGTTCTGTCAGGGGCTTTGAGGCCGAAACTCCCCTCTATGTAGCGGCGAACGATATCTGAAAGCCGGATATAATATTCTTTCACGCGCCCCTGCGAGATCAGGTTCATCGCGAGGAGCCGGTCCAGCTCCGCATATGCGGCAAGGTGCGGCGGGAGAAGAGGCGGCGCAGAGACCTTGCGCTCCCGCCCCCTGCGCAGGAATAGGATTGCCGCTCCCGCGACAAGCGCCGCCACGATCAGAACCCAGACAAAGAGCCGCACCGGTATGTAGCCGAGCTCCAGCGGGGGTTTGATATCCCTGATCTCCCTGGAATCCGCATCGAGTACGCTCTCCACCACGATCGGGATGGCGCCCGGGCTGAGCGAAGCGGTCCGCCCATCGCGATTTTTTACAGCGATGACCGGCGCCGGAATTACCTTCTCACCGGTCTCGTACATCCTGAGATCGTATAGATAGGAGATCGTCCCCTTCCCCTGCCGGAGTCCGAGGGGGAGAATCCGGAAACCGCCCGCCTCGCCGGGGACGGAGGGAGGCACTATTTCGATCCCTTCGGGAGCCGTCACAGTGAGCGTGTAGAGGATTCTGTCTCCTATGGTCATCCTCGTGGGATTGACGGAGGCAGAGACGCGCACCCCCTCCGGCAGCCAGACCCCGGCGTTCTCACCCGCGCCGACTGCAGCCGTCGCGACAAGAATTGTTGCGCAGCAGAAGATACATATACAACGTATCATTGCGAAAGATTCATCTTCCCATCAAAGGGCTGCCCCTTCTCAAGCTGCATGGGAACCATGCCCTCCCCCTTCGCCGGGGGACCGGTCTTCTCGGTAGAGATAATCTTGTCCTCATAGATGGTCACCGCGTTTGCCTTCTTGAGCTCATCGGTATACTTCAACCACGCCTCGCGCTGCTTCCTGCTCAGCGTCGAACGTTCGAGCCAGGGCTTGACCTCCTCAAACGGCTTCTTTTTCTCAGGCACCACCTCGGTCGCCTTCAGGATACGGATATCATCCTTGCTCTTGACGAGGCCGCTCACATCACCCTCTTTTTCGAGCGTCATCGCGGCATCATAGACCTCTCCCGGCAGGGAATGTTTGCTCGCATAGCCGATGTCTCCTCCCCTCTTCGCAGTGGCCTGGTCGAGAGAGTATTTCTTCGCAAGCTCCGCAAAATCCTCGCCCTTCTTTGCCCTCTCGAGAATATCCTGGGCATCTTTCTCCACCGCGGAGATATCCTTTTCAGAGACGTTCTTGTCCCACGTGAAGAGGATCTGGCTCACCTTGACACGCTTCGGGGTTATGTAGCGCTCTTTCTGCTTCTCATACTCCTCACGCACCTCCGCGTCGTTAACCGTGACCATCTTTAGAAACTGCTCCCGGAGCTTGTCCGCTACGAGTTTCTTCTTGTACTCATCGAGGCGACCGAGCATCTCCTTGTCTTTATCCAGTCCCTCTTTCTGCGCCTCGCGGTTGAGAACCTCCAGGTCAACCATGGATTGAAGCAGATTCTTTTTACCCGACGCCGACTGGAACCGTCCGGTCATCTGGGGCGGGAAGCTGTTTATCTTCTCCTCGAGCATCGTATCCGTGATCACCGTACCGCCCACCCTGGCGAGAACCTCCCCCGAGGGCTTCACCGCCCCTCCCGTCTCTCCTGCCCGCGCCCCCGCCTTTGCCGGAGCAGGAGCCCTGCATCCTCCCATAAACACCGCAGCGACCACCGCTGCAATAGCGCACACTCTTCTCATTGCCCCCTCCTTTTTTGGGGCGCGGCAGCGCCCCGATCCATATGTCGCTCACCCCGTCGCACACACCCGCTCATACAACCATCCTCCTCTCCCTCGTCTTGAAAAATCTCAAAAGCGCCCTTATGTAGGGCTCACCGGTGCTCAGCGTAATGGAATCAACGCCCTTCGAACGGAAGAAACTGTCTCTTTCCCCCGCGCTCCTCTCCATCGCCTTCGAAAACGCCTCACGCGTGCGGCGGTCTCCTATATCTACCGTCAGCGCCTCGCCGGTTTCAGGGTCCTCGAGCGCCATGATCCCGAGCGCCGGCAGAATCCGCTCGCGCGGGTCGCCCACGCACACGGCGATCAGGTCGTGTTTCCTGGCAGCGATGCCGAACGCCCGCTCATAACCGGAGGCCATGAAATCCGACACGAGAAAGCTCACTGTCTGCCGCGCGCTGACCTTGCTCAGAAACTCGAGGGCAACCGAGATATCGGTTTTTTCGCCCTGCGGCGTGAAATAGAGGAGCTCACGTATCACCCGCAAAACGTGCGTGATGCCTTTCTTCGGCGGGATGTACTTCTCGATCCTATCGGTGAACAGCACGAGCCCCACCTTGTCGTTATTGTTGATCGCCGCAAATGCGAGGACCGCGCAAAATTCAGCGATGAGCTCCGATTTCAATCTCGCGACTGTGCCGAAGGAACCGGATGCGCTCACATCCGCAAGTATCATCACGGTGAGCTCCCTCTCCTCCGTGAACAGCTTCACATACGGGCGCCCCGCGCGGGCGGTGACGTTCCAGTCAATGGCGCGTACATCGTCGCCCACCTGGTACTCCCGCACCTCTTCGAACTCCATCCCGCGCCCCTTGAAGACACTCTGGTATTCCCCCGCAAACACATCGCGAACCACGCGGGTGGTGTAAATCTGTATACGTCGCACCTTTTTAAGTATCTCTTTGGGTATCATGTTAAATACAGCAACAAAAGTTTAAAGTTTAAAGTTTAAGGTTTTACGCAATACGTTACACTTTAAACTTTACACTTTCTTTGCTGCTGTTATCACCTTACACTTTACACTTCCTTTGCTGTAGTTACGGTACCTCGACGTTATCAAACACCTTCTGAATCAGATCCTCGCTCGTGAGTTCTTCCGCCTCCGCTTCGTAACTCACGATCACGCGGTGCCGCAGGACATCCATTCCGATCGACTTGACATCCTGGGGCGTCACATATCCCCTCCCTCTCAGGAACGCGTACGCCTTCGACGCGGTGGTGAGATATATCGATGCCCGGGGGGAAGCCCCGTACTGAATGTAGGGGGCGATGTCGAGGTTGTAGCTCTTCGGCTCCCGCGTCGCGAAGACGAGATCGATGATGTATTCCTTGATCTTGTCATCGATGTACACCTCGTTGACGACCTGCCGCAACTTCAGGATGTCCCCCGCCGTGATCACCGGGGCGCTTTTCGGCTGGAAACCCACCACCGCCATGCGCTCCAATATCTCCCGCTCCTCCTTCTTGTTCGGGTAGCCGATTTTCACCTTGAGCATGAAGCGGTCGACCTGAGCCTCGGGAAGCGGGTATGTCCCCACAAGCTCGATCGGGTTCTGCGTTGCGAGTACCAGGAAAGGTTCCTCCAGCAGGAATGTCTCCTTCCCAATAGATACCTGTTTCTCCTGCATGGCCACGAGCAGCGCGCTCTGCACCTTGGCGGGCGCCCTGTTAATCTCATCCGCGAGAATGATATTGGTGAAGATCGGCCCCTTCTTTGTGCTGAATTCTCCCGATGCAGGATTGTAGACGAGCGTACCGATCAGATCCGCCGGCAACAGGTCGGGAGTGAACTGTATTCTCTGGAAGCCCGTGGAGATCGCCCGCGCAAGCGTCTTGACCGAGAGCGTCTTTGCGAGGCCCGGCACCCCCTCGAGGAGGATGTGCCCGTCCGCCAGGAGGCCGACGAGCAGCCGCTCGATCAGATATTTCTGGCCGACGATGACCTTCTCGATCTCTCCCACCAGGCGCTCGACGACGGCGCTCTCTCTCCTGACCTTTTCATCAATCTCCCTCACATCGTGTTCCATCTATTCCTCCTTTCAAAATTAGCTTTAAGTAGTAAGCTGTAAGCAATAAGTCTTTTACTTATAGCTTACGGCTTAATGCTTACTGCTCTCCGGTGTCATTTCATTGATTCCCTTATCTTCTTCTTGAAAAATATTTCCGCCTGCCGGGCGCTCGCCTCAATGTTCCGTTCCGCATCTTCATCGCGTGCGTACCTCGCCTTCCCGCAGAGGTCCCTCAGCGATTCGATCAGTTCGCGAAGCTCCGGTTCGTCCCCGCGCTCGGAATATTCCGAAATGGCGCCGAGAATTTCCGCGCCGTACTCCCCCCATCGGCCTTCCCCCTTTAATTTATGCGCATCCTCCATCCGGGAAAGGACTACAACCGCTGCAAGGGAAGTTTCCGGCTCCTCGACAGAAGCACCCTCCCGGGGCTCGATCTCTCCATGGGATCGAGCACGCCGAGCTGCATAGAAAAGCGCGATCAAGATTACAGCCGCGATACCCGCCCCGGCGAGCACAACGACGCCCCCATACCCCCGGCCCCCCCTACTTCTTTGCTCAACGAGAACCTTCACCCCGCTCACCTGCAATGTCCTGCTCTCTCTTTCACCCGCCTTCCTGTATTTCACCTCGAGATCCGGGATATTCTCCTCTCCCGCTTCTTTCGCCCGGAGAGTATAGAAAATCGTAATCGTGAATAGCTCCTTCCCGGAGCGAACCGCCGCTTCGTTCCGCTGCTCGCGTGTTACAAGATCCAGATATTTCAATTTCGGGAGAAGGGGCTGCTCCAGGAAGAACGACTCCGGCTTCCCGGATCCGGTAATCGTGAGGGCAAGCGTGACATCGGATCCTTTTCCCACGCGCCCTTTTCCTATGGAGAGTACGCCATGGATGTCGTCATCGGCACCATGTGCCGCAAGGTGCGGACTCATGCTAAGCGCCATCGCAATAAGTGCCTGCCTCCAGGTATGCACCAGTCGTATTCCCATCCGGCACTCCCCTCTCACATAACCCTCTCGCCCTTCCTGCCCACCATCACGGGGATAATCTTCTCCTGGCCGTCCCGTACGATCTTCAGATCGACTGATTTCCCCGGGCGGATACGGCCTATCGCCTCGGAAAGGCTGCCCGCATCATGCACCGAGATCCCCCCGCATTCGCGTATTACATCGCCGACACGGAGGCCGGCAGATTCCGCCGGGCTCCCCTGCATGATCGTCACGGCGAGGGCTCCCGACTTATCAGGCAGCTTGAACTGCTCGGCCAGGTCGTCGCTGATCTGCTGAACTCCCACGCCCAACCAGCCGTACTCGATCTCCTGCCCCTTCTTCAGATCCTCGATAATCTCCTTCGCCCTGTTGATCGGTATCGCGAATCCGATCCCCGCATAGGCCCCCGACGGGCTTATTATCGCTGCGTTGATGCCGATCACCTCGCCCTTTAGATTCAGCAGGGGACCACCGCTGTTGCCGGGGTTAATGGCTGCGTCCGTCTGAATCAGGTTCCCGTAGTATCTCCCTCCCACATTCGCGCCGCCCAGGTTCCTGTGCAGCGCGCTGATGACGCCGACGGTCATCGTGGGCATTGGGTTGTCTTCAAATATTCCGAACGGGTTTCCGATTGCGATCGCCCACTGGCCGGTCCTTACGCCCTCTGAATCCCCCAGCTTCGCGGACGGAAGGCCGGTTGCGTCGATCTTGAGAACCGCCAGGTCCGAGCGCACATCCTTTCCAAGCACCTTCCCCTGGAATTTCCGGCCGTCGGCAAGCACTATTTCGATCGCGTCCGCGTTTCCCACCACGTGCTCGTTGGTGAGGATGTACCCCGCGGGATCGATCAGCACCCCCGATCCGATAGAGCGTCGCTCGATAGGGGTTTCGTACAATTTTAGAAAATCATCCATGTCGAAATACCTTCCCCCTCCGGGATGATAGAAGCCGAGCACGCGCGCACGCTGGATGTTGTAGACGCCGACAACCGCCGGACCGACGTCCTTCGCCACTTCCATGAACGCCGCCTGGAGGGAAGTGGCGTTGTTCTTTACAGCCTCCGCACCCTCCTGTCCGAAGACACACGGCGAGCAGACAAGAATCGCCGCCAGCACTCCGCCACAGATATTTTTAATCATTACACTACCTCCTCTTTCAAGTGAGAATTTAGCAATTAGGCGATTGGGCGATTAAGCGATTAGGTGTTCACTGTTTTAACCCAATTACCTAATCGCCAAGTCGCCTAATCGCCTTTCTCATTTGAATTACTCAACCTTGATCACAAAAAAGCCCCGCTGCGTCCTGACGAGGAACTTCTGCCCCGCCTTTGCTCCCGAGGTGAGGGTGCTCCAGTCGTTCAGACCCTCGATCCTTTTCCTGTTCATTTCGTAGACGAGATCGCCCTTTCGCACGCCGGCACGCGATGCGGGCCCGCCGGGCTGGACATCCGTTACCACTATACCATATCGCTCCCCCTCTATCCCGAGTCGCGCGGCAATTTCCGGAGTCACCTCCTGAACCGAGAGCCCCAGATCGCCCGCAGCCTCGGCCACCCTCTCAACGGGAACGCCCGCGCGCGCAGCAGGCTTCACTAACTCCACTTCAAGGATCCGCTCCTTTCCGTCCCTTACGACCGAAAGAACCACCTTCTCCCCGACCGTTCTCTTCGAGACCAGATCCACGAGTTCCCTCGGATCCTTCAGCGGAACCCCTCCGAAAGAACGTATCACGTCTCCCTCTCTCACTCCCGCGCGCTGCGCGGGGCCCGACTCCACAACGGTTGCCACGAGGACTCCCTTGCCATCCGATATACCGAACTCCGTCTGAAGCGCGGGGGTGAGCTCCTGAACACCCACGCCCAGCCAACCGTGTTCAATTTCCCCCCCCGCCTTGAGTCTCGGGATAAGCTCCTTCACCTGATTGATGGGGATCGCAAATGCAATCCCATGGACGGAATTCCCTTCACGCGCCCTGTGCTGTTCATCAAGATTACCCAGCGCCGCGGTCAGGATCCCGATAACCTCTCCCTGCGCATTGATCACCGGGCCTCCGCTGTCACCCGGATTGATGCTTGCATTCAACTGGATGAAATTCTCTATCTCCCTGACCCCCAGGCCACTTCTTCCCCTTCCAGCGACAACACCCCATACCACGCTCTCGGACAATCCATACGGATTTCCAAAAGCGATCGCCAGGCTCCCCGGCTTTAGGCTTTCAGAGTCGCCGAACTTCGCCACCGCCGGGGGGGTGGTATCCGCCTTGAGCATCGCAATGTTCAGGCTGCGGTCGATACCCTTTACTTCCGCATCGCACTTCCTCCCCCCCCTCAAAATCACGACGACCCTCTTTGCGCCCGAGATTACATCCGCGGTCGTCAGGAGATCCCCCTGCTCATCCACAAAGAATCCGCTCCCCGCCGAAGTCCCTCTATTCTCCGCGTCGAGCAACTTCTTTATCATGTCCTCATCGAGCGACGGGTGCATGTGCGTGCGGCTGTCCCTCTCCGCGATTACCTGTATAACCGCAGGCCCCACCCTCTCCACAAGATCAGCCATCTCACGGCTCATATCCGTGAGCGTGCTCGATGCATCTGCCGGCGACAGCAGCGCCGCGAAAAAGAGCAAAAATATGCCCCCCATGAGATACGTTTTCATGCTTTACCTCCGGTTCATACTGTGGGTTATGGTAACTACTCAGGGAGTCAGAAGCCAGGAGCCAGAATGGAAAAGCAAGAATACAGAATCCAGAATACAGAATTAAGAATAACGGCATTTCAAGGTAACGTTTATCTCCTGTCTCCTGAATTCTGCCTTCTGACTCCTTGGCTTCTGACTTCTGAATTCTGGCTCCTGATCAGTTACTTGAGTTAATACATTCTGAGCGCCGCCGGTGAAATCTCGCCTCTCCCTGCGCGATTGAGAACATAATGCGTATCCGGCCATGCACACTGCATCCCCTGGGGCGATACCGGCTGAAGCACAAATTGATCGACCCCTGCCGACGCCATGTCTCCGCAGAGAACCAGATCTCGATGCACGGACGTATACTCCGTATCCCTTTGCAGTGCAAATAGAGGAGATACAGAGAGCGCGGCGGTAGGCTTCGCATGCGGAACGACCCGTGCGAGATTCTCACCCTCGCGCCCCCGATCTCCAACCGACATAAAGAGGCTCACAATGAGCAAACCCGCAACCACGAATGCGGCGGCAGGGGCCATTACTGTGAGAGGACGCCGGCTAAAGATCAATTCCCCCAGCGCTTCACTCCATGACCGGGCGGTGAGGGGCTCGCTCTCGAGCCTTTCCCTCAGTCTCGGCCAGAATCCATCCCAGTACGCCTCAGGTGGATACTCAGCCTTCTTTACGCTGATCAGTTCCCGCGTCCGTTGCATGGCCTTCAGGTCCGATGCGCACGAGGAGCATCGTGAAAAATGCTCCTTCAACACGCCCACAGACTCTGCGTCCAGGAAGCCATCCATGTAATCAGACAACAGCCGCTTGACCTTCCTGCATTTCATTGGAAACTCCCATGACCCCTTCCGTACCCCCACAATGAATCAATGGCTTTACTCGACATCCCTCTCATTCACTAAACTTCCTAAGTTTCTGCCGCATCTTCATCCTCGCGTAATACAGCCTCGACCTTACCGTACCCTCCGAGCAGCCAACCACCCGCGCAATGTCCTGATGCGCCATACCGTCAAGCTCATGCAATACCAGCACCATCCGATGCTTCGCCGGGAGAGACTCGAGCGCTTCCGTTACCGCATCCCTGAGTTCATGCGCCTCAGCCTCTCTCAGCGGAGAATGTATCTGCGCGCTTTTCGTTCTTTCAAGCGAGTCAACGTCGAGCTCAAGAAGATCGTCAGGCTTATATTCTATCCGCTTCCTCTTCCTCAATTGATCCATGCAGCAGTTCATCAGAATACGATACAGCCACGTATAAAAAGCCGCTTCGCCCCTGTAATTACCAAGGGCTTTATATGCTTTAATAAAAGTATCCTGCGCGATATCATCCGCATCGCTGCGACTCCCTGTCATTTGATAAGCAATGTAATAAATTTTACTTTTGTATTTGTCAACTAAAGTTCCGAAGGCGGAAATATCACCTTCGACAACGCGCTTAACCAGAACCTCGTCTTTCTGTTCCAAGACCCCATTTACCGGTATGCATTGCATCGGAGTAAATTATAATACAAGGGGTCGTTGAAGATAATTCTTTTTTAAGATTATTAAAACAGAAAAGGACCGGACAGGGCGAGTGAGGAAGGAGGGGACTTGTTTTACAACCTAACCTCAACCCCGCACCTGTCCAGTTTTTCATCTTTTTTCCCTTTCCTTATAGTTAAGACGAGGGAATGTCTTTTTTGTTCAATATATATTCTGCGAAGGATTTCGCATTCTTGTGGTGCTTTATAGCGCCTGTTCCAAATGGCATCTCTAGCCTATCCATCAACTTTTAGCGTCTTAACCGCGGATTACGCTGATTACGCGGATTCTTGCTTGTAATCCGTCCAATCAGCAAAGTCCGTGGTTGCACACTCTGGCCTGTTGAAATTGGCATTTTTACGCTATTCTTACGTTTGATGGATAATCGTGAGAGAGAAGCTGATAGTAAGAGGAGGACCCGGATTAGAACTCTGGTTTTATAAAATGGCACATGACGGATTATTGTGCTCAACAAAACAAAATCTGTGGGGGCTTGTTTTATCAAGCCCTCATCAAATGCCTTGGCATGCAACGGGTTCGATAAATCGAACCCCTACAAATGAGGTTCTCTTCCACTCTGTGTGGGTGTGGTACATTCTCCTCCCCCCTTGAGGGGAGCCTGTCCTGTCGAAGACCCTGAGCGAAGTCGAAGGGACCTTGTCGAAGGAAGGATTAAGGCGGGGGGGGTTTTAAAGGCAGACATGATCTATATTTGATTGGAAGAAGTTACAATGAGTACTTTCTATCCGTTTCTCACCCCAACCCTCCCCCTTCGGAGGGCGAGGGGATAAAGATATCTACCCACACAAAGTTGAAGAGAAGCAATTTTTATAAATGATAAAGGACCGGACAAGCCGTGTGAGGAAGGAGGGCGTTTGCCTTTATTTCCTAGCCTCAATCTCATGCTTGTCCAGTTCTTTACATCCTTCTCCTATTTCCAAAGTTAAGACGACATAATGGATATTTCGTTCGATTTATTTTGTGAAAAGCTTCGGTAATGGGTCGCGTATGGGGGTATATGTTTCAGTTGTCATCCCCTGGAGGCGGGGATCCATCACGAAAATCTGATCTATTCACCAACTCAAAACTGACATAACTGCCCACTAGAACAATAGACTACGCGCTTTTAACCACTGACGACGCTGAGGACACTGAACGGTTCACTCAACTATCTGATTGATATCTTTTCAGGACGCAGATGAACGCAGAACACGGTTCTTATCATATCAAAATAATAATGTCCCCCAGATGCCAAAATCAGGAAATTGCGCTGTGAGCTTTTTTGATGCAATTAAAAAAGCTGTCAGCCGCAAAAGCGCCTCTGATGTGCGATGAGAGCACGATTCAAATGGCGCAGTGCATGTCTCCGCACACGTACACCTGCGTTAATCGAGCGATG
>JAPLCW010000174.1 GCA_026392015.1 Candidatus Auribacterota bacterium
GCGCCTCAGGCGCAAGGAGGTGAACCAGCAACTAAACCGGTTGACAGAGACCCGAAAAAGGAGCATAAACAACCAAGGTCAGGCGGCACTTTATAGTGTAATTCCATGACCTTTGGTCTCATTGTTCCAGAAACGGCCCGCTGCCGATGAAAAGGAAAGACGGCAGTGTCTTTTACGCGGATATAAGCACGTCGCAGATAACCTTATTCGGCAGAAAACATCTTATGGGAATTTTCCGGGATATCACCGAGCGCATGCAGGCAGAATCCGCTCGTATGGAAACGATAAAGGCAAAATCAGATTTTACCGGCATGGTTTCCCACGAATTAAGAACACCCCTCGCCGCTATCAAGGAAGGTGTCTCTGTGGTTTTAGATAAAATAGTCGGAAGCATTAACGACGAGCAGAAAAAATATCTGGAAATCACCCAAAAGAACGTGGACAGGCTGCATAGGTTGATAAACGGAATTTTAGATTTTCAGAAGCTCGAATCCGGAAAAATGGAATTTAAGATGGCAGACAATGATATGAATGAAATAGTTACGGATATACAGAGTACAATGATGATCTTATTCAGGAAGAAGGGTTTGGTTTTCGAGCTTCAGCTCTGCGACAATCTTCCCCAAGTGAAGTTCGATAGGGATAAAATTATTCAAGTTTTAACAAATTTGACAAATAACGCCCTTAAATGTACCGACAAGGGCGGTATTACGATTGGTACCAGGAGAGGAGATAATTTTATTCAAGTTATGGTTAAAGATACGGGTATAGGAATTAAAAAAGAAAATATGCAAAAACTATTCAAAGAATTCACGCAATTACAGAGAAAGGTAGGCGGTACAGGCCTGGGCCTTTCCATTTGCAGGAAACTAATAGAAGCGCATAAAGGAAGAATTTGGGCAGAGTCGGAATTTGGCAGAGGCACAGCTTTTTATTTTACCTTGCCCATCGAAGAACGGAGAGCATGACCCTCCAAAATTTTTCCATTCATTTTATTTAGGCAAAAGAAATGTACTATGTGTATATTTTGCAAAGTGAACGGGACAACAATTTATATATAGGTTATACAAATAATCTTAAAGAGCGTATTTTATTGCATAATACCGGTAAAGTTTTTTCAACAAAAAATAGAACACCACTTCAGTTGATTTACTATGAGGCATTTATGGATAAAAAAGATGCATCTGAGAGAGAAAAATGGCTAAAAACAGGATGGGGGCATAATCAAATCAGAAAAATTTTAAGCAATTACTTAAATAATAAAAATTTATAGGTGAAAAATTTAGGAGGGTGCTATGGCAAAAAAGATTCTTGTTGTTGATGATGAGCCGAACATTATGGATGTTGCAACAGTCAGATTGAAGCGCCTGGGGTATGAAATCATATCTGCCTTTGATGCCGAGAAGGCGCTGACTTTTCTGCAAAATGTTACTCCCGATTTAATATTACTGGATCTGCTCTTACCCCAAATGCAGGGGGATGAACTTTGTAAAAAGCTGAAATCTGATGACAAATTCAAACATATCCCCATTATCATATTTACCGCCAGTGCCATCCGCACCAGCCTTCCTGAAAAGATAAAAGAAATGGGCGCAGATGATTGCATAATGAAACCATTTGACCCGGAAGAATTATTAGGAAAGGTGACGGGAAAGGTGAATAAATTTATACGATAGCGGATCCAAGATAATAATTTTGATGAACATCAGAAGCACATTGGACAACAGGGAACAACTGTATGTGCTCAAAGAAGATTTTCTTTTATCCCGCTGTGGCTTTTGCGGTTTTGCTGGTATTCGCATTTGCCCTATCTCTTGTTGAGAAATCTCCTGCTTTCCCTGCACACCACCCCACCATCAAAGTCGGAATACTCCATTCCCTCACCGGCACAATGGCCATCAGTGAGAAATCGGTAGCGGATGCCACTTTGCTCGCGCTGGAAGAGATCAACAAAACAGGCGGTGTGCTGGGAATGAAGATAGAACCTGTGATCGCCGATGGGAAATCAGACCCGGATGTCTTTCAAAAAGAGGCCGAGCGGCTTATTGCTAAAGAGAACGTGAAGGTCATTTTCGGATGCTGGACATCGGCCAGCCGCAAGGCGGTCAAAGCCATCGTTGAGAAATACAATTCTCTCCTATTCTATCCAGTCCAATATGAAGGGTTGGAACAGTCCCCGAATATCGTATATATGGGAGCGGCGCCCAACCAGCAGATCATTCCCGCGGTTAAATGGTCCTGCGATAATTTGGGCAAAAGCTTTTTCCTGGTCGGATCGGATTATGTATTTCCCAGGGTGGCCAATGAAATAGCGAAGGATATCATTGGCCTTGTGGGGGGCAAGGTTGTCGGGGAGGAATACGTCCCGCTGGGCGGCAAGGATTTTAACGGCATCGCGAGGAAGATAAAGGAAACAAAACCCGAAGTCATTTTGAACACCATTAACGGCGACAGCAATATCGCTTTCCTGATGGCATTGCATGAGGCGGAAGTCCCGTCCGCGAAAGCGCAGATCATGTCGCTCAGCATGGCTGAAAATGAATTACAGAGCTTTAAGGATTATTTTCAGAAACATTATCCGCAGGAGGCGGGTCATTTTATTGAAAAGCACCTCGCCGGAATGTACGCCTGCTGGAACTATTTTGAAACGATCGACAACCCCTTGAATCTGGATTTTATCGCGAAATTCAGGCAACAGTACGGCAAAAACTATAAGGTGACCGATCCCATGGAGGCCGCCTATTTTGGGGTGTATCTATGGAGCAAGGCCGTCAATGAGTGCAAAGACGTTGATAATCCTGAAAATATCCTGAATTATCTGGGCGATATAAGCATTCCGGCCCCCGAAGGCATTATCACCATTGCGGATAATAATCATGCGCGGAAAACCGTCCGCATCGGCCGGCTCAATGAGAGAGGGGACTTTGATATTATCTGGAGTTCAAAGAACCCCGTGGATCCGGTTCCATATCCTTCTTTCAGGGACAAAACCTCCTGGGAACATTTTCTTAATGAACTTTATCAAAAATGGAACGGCCACTGGAGCAGTATCGCGGAGCCATTTGATTCCGGAGGGAGCCGATGAAACCCCCGGGAAAATCAAAACTCTCCAGAAGAATATTCGTATATTTCTTTATCGTCTCGGCGCTGCCCTTGTTATTCATGGCCATTGCCAGCTATCATGTCTTCTCCCGGTCACTGGAGGAGCACATTCGCAACAAGCTGATCGCTATCAGTGACGGCCGGCAGGCGGCTCTTAAACAAACCATATACGGCATATCAAGGTTTATCACTGAAAGGGCCTCGGGCCCCACGCCCGTCACGGGATTTGAAAAATTTACCGCGGCATTTGCATCATCCGGGATTCAAAGTGAAGAACATAAAGCCCTTGATTCACATTATAGGGAAGCGTTCCAGAGATATTTTGACGTAAACGATTATATCTACGACATGCTTTTTGTTTCAAATGAGGGAAATGTCATATTTTCGATGAAGCATGAAAGCGATTTCGGACAAAACATCAACAGCCCTCTTTTGAAAACCACGGCACTTTTCGGACTCGTGAACACCGTGAATACCGTGTTAAGCACCTCCTTTTCTGATTTTGACTTTTACCCACCGTCCCATCAAGCCGCTCTATTCGCCGCCACTCCTGCCTTTGGGGAAGGCAAATTGCTCGGTGTGATGGTACTTCAGATCAAGCCTGAAATATTTTATGCATTCGCGCAAAATTACGTCGGGTTGCCTA
The DNA here is from genome assembly GCA_026392015.1 of Candidatus Auribacterota bacterium. GTDB lineage: Bacteria > Auribacterota > Tritonobacteria > UBA1439 > UBA1439 > JAPLCW01. Next base: position 3,749 of record JAPLCW010000174.1, read on the forward strand.
AAAGCGGAGAAATCACTTTCGCAAAACGCGTCGGAGATGAAGTTGTATATACCACACCACTTCGCTTTAAACCCGATGCCGCGCTCAACTACAAGATCAAGATCGGCTCTCACATCGCCGTTCCCATGCAGAAAGCTGTCAGCGGAGAAACAGGTATCGGGTTTTCAACGGATTACCGGGGGAAAAGCGTTCTCGCCAGATGGCAATATATCCCGCAGTTGCACTGGGGCATGATCGTTAAGGTAGATACAGATGAGGTATTCCGATCAATTCATCAGTTAAGAAATTTATATATAATTCTTTTTTGCATTCTGATAGGCCTTATTTTAATGGCCTCTTTTGTGGTCGCCCGCACTATCTGCGGTCCCATCGAAACGGTCCGCGACGGCCTGAAGATAATCGGAGGCGGCAACCTTGGCCATAGAATCAATATTGCGCGCAATGACGAGATCGGGGAGCTGGCGGAGGACGTGGGTGCGATGGCGGAAAATTTGCAGCACACGACCGCTTCCATAGATAAACTCAACAAAGAAATCACCCAGCGCAAGAAAGTCGAGGAGGCGCTTCAAGAAAGCGAGCGCACGGTTCGGGCGATCCTTGACCAGACGTTCCAGTTCATCGGACTGATGACCGTTGACGGAGTCCTAATAGACGCAAACAAGGCGGCATTAAAATTTGCCGGGATCGAGGAATCACAGGTTTTGAACAAGCCTTTTTGGGAAACGCCCTGGTGGACACACTCAGCGGAATTGCAGAATAAACTGCGCGACGCCGTCAAGAAAGTGGCACGGGGGGAATTTATACGTTTTGAGGCGACACACATGTTGAAAGGCGGCGGCCTTCATTATGTCGATTTTTCACTTAAACCGGTCAAGGATGACGCAGGCACCGTCATCTTTATGATCCCGGAAGGCCGCGATATTACCGACCGCAAAAAAGTGGAAGAGAGGCTGCGCAGCAGCGAGGCGTGGCTTTCCGTCACTCTCAAGAGCATCGGCGACGCGGTTATCGCCACCGATACAAAAGGCCGTATCACGTTTGTTAATCCTGTCGCCTCGCGGTTGACCGGCTGGAGTCAGGAAGAAGCGACGGGCATGCCGCTCAAAGAGGTCTTTCACATTGTCAACGAAGAGACAGGCGCGCCCGTTGAAAATCCGGCGACCCGGGTACTGAAAGAAGGCGTGGTTGTCGGGCTTGGGAACCATACGATATTGTTAGCCAAGAACGGAACAAGGTGCCCGATCGATGACAGCGCCGCGCCTATCATGGATGACGGACAGATCATCGGAGTGGTCTTGATTTTCCGCGATATCACTGAGCGCAGGAGGGCGGAAGAAAAGATCGCGCGCGCGAACAGGGAATGGGCGAATACGTTCGATTCCATATCGGATTTTGTCTTCATCCTAAATAACGACAGCACCATTGCAAAAGTGAACAGGTCTTTTCTCGACGTCCTCCATCTGGAAGAAAAGGATGTCGTGGGCAAGAAGTGCTACGAAATTGTTCACAAGACAACAACGCCATGGCCGGAATGTCCACATCAAAAAACACTGCTCAATAGAAAGCCGCAGACGGAAGAGGTGGACGACCCGGGAGTGGGCCTGCCGCTTCAAGTCAGCGTTTCGCCGATCTTCGACGAGCAAGGCGAATTGTTAGGCTCGGTCCATATCGCCAGGGATATCAGCAGCACGAGAAAAGCGGACGCGGCACTGAGGGAATCCGAAGAGAAATACCGCAGTCTTGTGGAAAACATGATGGACGTAATATACGCCATGGACGCCGAGGGGAAAGTGACGGCCATCAACCAGGCGGTAAAGACTAACTACGGCTACGAACCGGAGGAGGTTCTCGGCAGGAATTTTTTGGAGTTCCACAAAAAGGAAGTTTATGCCCCGGTAGTGGAAAATTTCCACCATATACTTAAGGGAGAAAAGGTTCTCGGCGAGGCCATTATTATTGATAAACAGGGGCTGGAACATAACGTTGAATTCTCCGGGGTGCCAATAGTAAGAGATGGAATAGTCGCCGGCGTGAGAGGTATGATGAGAGATGTCACCGAACGCAAGAAGATATTGGAGCAGAAAAACAATTTTATGAATATGGTATCTCATGAGCTGAGAACGCCTTTAACTTCCATTAAGGAGGGTATTTCTCTCGTCGCGGAAGGCATCGCGGGACCTATCAACCCGCAACAAAAAGAGTTGTTGGATATCGGGAAACAAAACATCGACAGGCTCTCGCGATTGATAAACCAAGTTCTGGATTTTCAGGCAATCGACTCTGGCAGTATGCAATTCAGCTTCAGGGAAAATGACATAAATCGTGCGGTCAAGGAAGCCCGCGCATCTCTGCTGTCGCTCGCAACGAAAAAAGGAATACAGCTCAATCTCGCGCTTGATGAGAGCCTGCCCCTCATTAAATTTGATAAGGATAAAATCCTGGGGGTATTGATCAATCTGCTCAACAATGCCCTGAAATTCACGGAAAAAGGAAGCATCACGATCACTACCGAACGCGGAGACAATATCATTAAAGTCTCCATTAAAGACACCGGTATCGGAATCAAAGAAGAGGACATGCCCAAGCTGTTCCAGCGTTTTTCTCAGGTAAAAAGAAAAGCCGGCGGGTCGGGATTAGGGCTCGCCATTTCCAAAGAGATCATAGAGGCCCACAACGGCAAGATAGGGGCGAAATCGGAGTTCGGCAAGGGAACGACGCTTCATTTTATCCTGCCGATCAAAGAGAGAAGGCTGCACTATGAAGAAAACAATCCTGATAGTTGATGATGAGCGTGATGTGCTCTCCGTTCTGAAACTGAGATTGCAGAGTTCGGGCTATAGGATTTTAGTCGCGGAGAGTGCCGAAGAGGCGCTTGACATACTCAAGAAAAATACCCCGGACCTGATATTTATGGATCTGCTCTTGCCCAAAATGCAAGGAGTGGAAGTGTGCAAAAGGTTAAAATCGGACGACAAATTTCGGCACATACCCATTATTCTCTTTACCGCAAGCACTATGGACGTCGCGGAAAAGGTCAAGGAAGCACATGCGGATGACTATCTGCTGAAACCTTTTGAACCGGAAGCCCTGTTATCCAAGATCAGGAAGTTTATAGGTTGATTCATCAACCGGAACAGAAATCATACACGCTTTGCCCCCGATCGCCGGTGACCTGAACGCGCCGCCGGGCGGGAAGAAGCATTCGGGAAAGGAGAAATATAAATTGTGACAGACCGGCTCGATATGCATGGAAAGTCGGGCAGGGCAGGGAACATCTGTCTTTGTGCACCTGCGGAAAGAAAGAAAAATAAGGATAAGGCAAGGCCTCGGTCTCAGGGAGGCATGTCACTCCCGCCCCTGTATAACTGAGAATGTGCGAAAAAATAAGATTCCTGAACTTGGTTATTTGCATATCTATTGTGGGGGCTTGATTTATCAAGCCCTTTAGGGAGGGTCGGATGAATCCGACCCCTACAGCAATGCGCAAAACTATTTTTTTTCCACACCTTCTGAGGGGATACAGGATAAGTGAACAGAGCCAATAAACGCTGGCAGGTCTACATCATCCAATGCAAGGACGGGACTCTCTACACCGGCGTCACCAATAATCTCGCGCATCGCATCGATGCCCACAATTGTGGCAAGGGCTGCCGCTACACGAAATGCAGGCGGCCCGTGAAGCTGCTCCATGCCGCATCGTTCCCCGATAAATCAGCGGCTATGCGGCGCGAAGCAGAGATCAAGAAATGGAGCAGGAGAGAAAAGGAGGAGTTTCTGGGGAAGAAGTAACAATGTTTTTCTCCGGAGTTAACGCTGTCCCATTACCCCTAATCCCTAACTACTGACTACTAACTACTGTTTCCCAGCTGAGACTTTAGTCGAAACTTGTAGCCGAGACTTTAGTCTCGGAGGAGACAGGCGGAATCCCTTATCGCATATTCATCACTGCTATTGCCTATCGCTTCTCCCAGGCGAAGCTTCGCCAGTACACTGTTAAAGTAGTTTTTGCTGATATAAATGCCGTAAGCATTATGTCATTGCGAGGATCCCGCCGAGGCGGGAGACGAAGCAATCTTTTTTTATCTTTTAGCAACGAGATTGCTGCGCCCTTTGGGCTCGCAATGACAGGTTACCTCGTAAGAATTAACTTAACAGTGTACTAGCTACTGCAGTACGATTTTCCCGCTCGCCTGAGAAACGCGTCTTCGCGGCCTTTGATCAACTTGCTTCGTAACTGCTCTTGAGCCAGAATTCAGAAGACAGAATACAGAATTCAGGAGACAGGAGATAAACGTTTCCTTGAAATGCCGCTATTCTTAATTCTGGATTCTGTATTCTGTCTTTTCCATTCTGGCTCCTGACTTCTGACTACCTGAGTAGTTACCTTGCTTCTATTGAAAGCCCGGGATACTCGGGTGAAAAAGCTATTGCGTGAGGTGATGCTTCTGCTACAATGAAACCGCATGAAAGAAGCGGGCAGGAGGGCATGAATAATGAACTACAGGGATATTCTGGATCTAGCCTGTGCCGGTATCGGGGCGGTTGCTTTTATTCTTCTCCTCGTGAAGCGCAGCGTGAAGGTTATCGAGCGCCGCGTCGCTCTGACTCTCCTCTCCATTCTCCTCACCACGCTTGCCTACCTTCTCTACAGCGGTTACCAGTACCGGGTCTCCCCTGATTTGCTGGCGTCGCTCATGATCATCGAACTTGGGGTTTTCGCCCGAATCTACGATTCGTACAGAACCTTCCGTAGCCTCTCGGGAACGCTGCGGAATCTCGGCAATATCTATATCTTTGCGGGCGTCGTCTGCCTGCTCTCACGGAGCACAGGTTTCTCCCCGCTCCTCTGGGCGCTCCCTGTAATCCTCTTCTCGCTCGGCTATTTCTTCATGAAGAAGAGAAGGGGACTCGGAAACCTCTGCAAGGGCCTGGGAGTGCTCATATCCGTCGCCTTTGTCGCCTCAATCCTCTACGACGCGCGCGCCGGGGCAATACCCGGGCAAGGCGCAGCGCTTCTCCGGGGACACCTGCTTCCAGACATTATGAATCCTTCCTTCGTTGAGGAGCTCAACGCACTTAACAAGAAATTATCCGTCGCAGACGCTGAAAAGGCGCGCCTCTCCGAGAAACTCATCCTAACGAAAAAGGAATCCGAGAAGCTGACACAAGAGAAGAATGCGATTGAGGGGAAACTCGCGGAGATGGGCAAGGCGCGCGCGAATGAATCCTCTGAGCGGGAGACGCTCAAGACCGAGAAACAGAAGCTCCAGGAGCTCCTCAATAAAGAGACGGCAGCCAGGAACGATGCCAAGCATAAACTCGAGGAAGCAAAGGTGGCGGGCAAAGAAGGCTTCACCGCGATTGAAGAGAAACTGAAGCTCGCGGCTGACAACCTCAAGAAGGTGATGGAAGAGAAAACAGCCCTCACCGCGGAACTTCAGTCCCTCAGGGCCGCCTCACCGATGGCAACGCCCGGCTCTCAATCTGTAGATGTGCAAGAGATGAAGAAGAGACTCGCGGACAGGGAAGGAGAGCTTGCCGCCGTCACCCTGGAGAGAGATAGATTAAAGAAGATTGTCGGAAAGATCGAAGACGCACTGCCGACCGGGATGCCCTCGCCACAAGTGCCGGGGGCGGGGAACTGAGCATCTTCCGGACAGCGGATCCACTACTGATGAGGATCTTATGACAGGAGCACCGAGGATCGGGATAATCGGCGGGAGCGGGCTCTACCAGATGGCGGAGATAGGGGGTCTGCGCGAGGAGCGCGTCGAGACTCCATTCGGCTCGCCCTCTGATCGCTATACCCTTGGGACATTGGCCGGACGGGAGGTTGTTTTCCTCCCCCGACACGGCCCAGGACACCGCCTCATGCCGACGGATATCAACTACCGCGCGAATATTTTCGGGATGAAGAAGCTCGGCGTGGGCTGGATTATCGCGGTGAGCGCCGTGGGGAGCCTCCAGGAGCGTTACAGGCCGCTCGACATCGTCATCGTGGATCAGTTTTTCGATAGAACAAGCAAGAGACACTCAACCTTTTTCGAAGAGGGGCTCGTGGCGCACATCGCGTTCGCCGATCCCATCTGCGGGGCGCTCGCGCGCATCCTCTACGACGCCGGGAAGGAGATTGGCGCTCCCCTGCACATGGGAGGCACGTACGTAAATATGGAAGGTCCCGCCTTTTCGACAAAAGCGGAGGCTGCGGTATATCGCGCCATGGGGCTCGACCTCATCGGCATGACCAATCTCACCGAGGCGAAACTCGCGCGTGAGGCGGAGATCTGCTATGCGACGATCGCGATGGTCACCGACTACGACTGCTGGCATCCCGAGCATGAGGCGGTAACTGTGGAGACCGTAGTCCGCAACCTCCGGAAGAACGCTGCGACTGCCACACAGTTGATCCTGAAGGCGATCAAGAAAGTGCCCCATCGGCAAAACTGCCCCTGCGCCAGCGCCCTTGCGGCAGCAATTATCACACAGCGCGACACGATACCGCCTGAAATCGTACTGAAGCTCCAGCCTCTCGTGGGGAAGTATTTGATGCCCGGGCAAAAAGCCTGAAATCTGATGGGATAAAAGCCGTTTTCCGGTTTACTGCGAAAAAGGGCTTTCCTACTTGCCGAAGGAACTGATGCTGGTACCGGCGCTCCCGCTCGTGCTCGGGGATGAGGATGCGGTCGTGGGCGCAGAAGCGCTTGTGCCTTCGGAGCCGGCCCCCTGAGACGACGATGTTCCTCCTCGTGAACCTTCCTTAGTCTTGCTGCGTTCATCAGACCGTTTGCGCCGTTCTTCCACGCCGCCCTTCTTTGCTATCTTTCCCGCGGCCTTGCCGCGAGCAGTGCCCGGGCGCGCGCCTCCCGGTCCCTTGGCGGCCTTGGGGCCCGGAGCGCTACCGCTGTAATAGACAGGCTCAAATGCCCGCCCGGGGTTTTGCACCCCCCCACCCTGGAAGAGCTTCCGGTTTTCCACATCAGAAGATTTGCTTATCGATTGAATGGCCCCGCGGCTCAGGAAGGTGGTGACGACCTTCCCCTTGTGGGGCATCCTGACCTTGACAAGGTTCTGCATCTCCTTGATTACCTTGCACGTGATGGTTCCTCCGTTCTTCAGCGTGATTGTGTCTGAGGAGGCACTGAGAATGAAGGCGAGGAGGACGGAGATTATGCATAGCGGGATAAAAGCCAGCCATGTGCGCCGCGCATGAATCGTCATGCCTCGATATAAAAGGGACAGTCTCATAAATCTCATTTAATAATTGCAGTCACTGAGAATACCGGATCACAGTTTTATTCCTGTAGAACCGATTCCCCAAATGACCTCAAATATAATACTAGTATACTACATATATCCGGCATTTCCCATGTAAAGATCGGTCTCTGTGTAATGGGTCACTTATGGATACCCCCCAAGACTGACCCATTACGCTTAAAGATATGGCGGGCAGCCTATCTCCCCGGAAGGCAATTGAGCTTTTTCGCAGCATTAAGCTTGTTGAAGTATGGTTCGATACTATTGATGGACGGCGGATTTGTCTTCCGCGGATCACGATGCCCGAACCTGACCATCAAGTAGTTCTGGAGCAGTTCAAATGGAATTTGCCCGAACAACCACCTCCGCGCATTTATACACGGAGGGAAGGTCATGTAAGAAATGTGTGGGAGATTCGAAGTTAAAATGCCCTCCTTTCCTATGAAAGCTGGGCTTCTATGCAAAATCTGCGAAAGTCGGGTTAGGATTGAACACGCAAGGTGAAGTCTTGCGAGTCGAAGTCCCTCCCCCATCCCCGCTCCCATCACTCCTATTGGATAGTGAACTTCGCTCTCACGTCGAGGAACGCATCCGCCCGCCCTGTAATCGGCTTCAAGGGGTCGAAGAACGCGAACGCCGCGACGACCTCGTACTACCCGACGGGCTTCACGTTCGGCCGGAGAGCGAGGGCGTCGAGCATGAACCCGTCCGGGAGGATAACGACCGGCTCCGCGAGGGGCAGCATGGGGCAAATTGCCCAAGTTACGACTAATCGCCCCCTCGAACGGCCCGCACTAAATGAACATCGGTCTTATGGCCGAGGTACGTCACCCAGCCGTAGTCGAAAAGCGCCAGAAAAGCGTCGCCGCCAGTGGCAGGGGGGGGAGTCGTAGTAGAGCACCAATAGCCGCCCGCGCCCGAGACCGTGTCTGGGAAGTACGTTTTGTTGATGTAAGGGAGCCCCTGACCTGCATCGCACACAAACAACGTACTCAGCTCGTTTACGTTCGGCAAGCGCCAGTCGGTAGAACCGGCGAAGTTCAGCCCCTCCGCCCAGACAATCGCACTCGACCATACGAGTTGACCTCCGGTGTTGCAACCGGCGCCCGTTCCGCTCTTCGGCCAGATAAGACCGGTCACCATGTCGACCACGGTGTCACCGTTGTCATAGTAACTGAATGCCTTTCCCTTAGTGGACGAGTAACTGCCGTCATCTCCCGTCTGGTACACCGCCGTCTGGCCGGTCTTGAGGACGGCATTGGCGGCAATGGCCATACCGGCCACACCGACCGCGCATATCAAACCCAAAACTGCCATCATCAACTTTTTCATCTTTTCAACCATCCTTTCATGTTTCACCGCTAAAATTACGTCAAATTGCCCAAGTTACGACTAATCGCCCCCTCGAACGGCCCGCACATAATAGCTACGGGTCTTTTCGATGCTGCCCACGAAGCCGAGGTAGAAGTTCGGGCTCAAAGCGTACGTCGTACGGTTCGGCTCCGTAGTAGAGGACCAATAACCGCTCGTTGTCGTGTCTGGGAAGTACGTCTTGTTGATGCGAGGGGCCCCCCCATCGAGCACAAGCAACGTCTGCAGCTCAGTTTTGTTCGGCAAGCGCCAGTCGGTAGAACCGGCGAAGTTCAGCCCCTCCGCCCAGACAATCGCACTCGACCATACGAGTTGACCATTTGAATTGCATCCTGCGCCAGTTCCACTCGAGGGCCATATCAAACCTGTGACGTTGTCCATCACCGTATCCGTGCTGGAATCCCAGGCATAACTAAATGCCTTACCCTTGCTGGTAGAGTAAGTGCCGTCATCTCCCGTCTGGTACACCGCCGTCTGGCCGGTCTTAAAAACAGTATTATAAGGAGCCGCAAAAGTGCCTGTCTGAACTCCCCATCTTCCTGACTGCGTGCTGAAGAACTTCGTGCCACTCGCTACTTTGTCGGCAGTCGCGTCGCACAGGTCAAACTTCGTTTTGACATCATCGCCAATCTGTTTCGCGCTCTTCATGGTACCGACCGTTGGCCCTGATGCGGGTCCCTGAAAACTGGTCTGCACTGTGAGCGCTGTGCCGCTAGTGAGATAATCGTACAGGTTTTGGAGCGTGTACATCCCGCTCCCCTCCGAAGGCGCTCCCGGAGAGTCAAGGCTCCCCGCAACGGCTATCCCGGCCATCGCGCCCGCGAACATTAGACTTAAAACTGCTATCGTCAACTTTTTCATCTGTCCAACCATCCTTTCATTTTTTGCTTCCCCATTCCATGCTGCCGAAGTGGTATATCACTCTATCGGGAATCATACTATCACCCATGGGGGGGATGTCCAACCAAATTAAATGTCCCCTTGATCACTCCCTCTCCCCCCATTCATGAGGCTGTCTCAAAACTCGTTACAAAACGATGGCAATAGCACTCTTGTCCAAAATAGCGTTTTTGGACAGCATCCCACATCATGCGATGTTTAACCATGATGCCAAAATGCAGTAGAAAAGCCAATTTGGGGGCATTTCCCCAGCTTTTGATCTCTGGAACCGAACCGGTAGTATCTTGGACAGCATTTTGAGGCCTCAAAATGAATCATGCAGAGATTTGTCTTAAACGGCCTATTTCTCTCACAATACGCGCATGACAATCACCAAACTAATTTATTTTGGACAGATGTGTGGCAATAGGATAAAATAAAGCCGGAGGCGAGCCAAAGGAGAGAGATATGAGATATGCGCAGATTACCAGCAGATGTACCTATTGCCACCTGCGTTGGAGAATTTTGTACCGCGAGATCATCCAGCGATGTTGCTACGGGAGTTTGTGGATTCTCTGGACTTACTTGGATTGGGTTTTAAGGCCCGGGAAGCAGAGGAGGGACGTCCATATTATGGAGAAAGTTTATTGCTGAAGGTATGGTTATATGGATACTTCAACGGGATACGAAGTAGTCGGAAACTTGAAAAAGAGAACAAGGAGAATATAGGGCTTATCTGGTTAACGGGGATGCATTATCCAGATCATAACACACTGTGGCGGTTTTACCAGAGGAACCAGAAGGCGCTCAAGAGTCTGTTTAAAGAAGCGGTACAAATAGCAGTGAAGGGTGGGTTAGTAAGGATGGTAGTCAACGCGGTAGACGGGACAAAGATCATGGCAGATGTGTCACAGAGGAGCGGGATACATCGAAAGAAGTTGGAAGAGATATTACGGAGGATAGACGAGTCAGTGGATGAAGTATGTAGCGAGATAGAGAGAGCGGAAGAAGATGAAGCCGGAGAGGAATATGGGTTGCCTCTGGAGCTTCAGGAGAGGAAGAAGCTCCGGGCATTCATTGAGGGAGAACTAAAGGAGCTAAAAGAGAGAGGGACATCTAATCTGAGCAAGACGGACAAGGATGCTCGAATGATGAAGGGGAATGAGTGGATACGGGCTATCTGGGGGACTCCCGCAAAATATGTTGCAGTATCAATGCGGAATGCTCCTGTCCATACCTGCCCATGGCTCGATGCCTCAAACGCCAGCAGCATCGCGCCAAACATTTTACTCAACATACCACAATAACCGCTTTTTTTCATATCGCGCATTCTCCCCATGTGCCATTACAGTGTCTGAAAATATGACAGCTCGTGTTCAGCCGCGTCCGTTCCCGCCTCTGCGGAATGTTCTCCTATTTAATCATGAGCGTCTCCCCGGCGATCGAGCCCATCACTTTCCCCTTGTTGTCCTGGAGAGCATTTTCTCATGGGGCTTGACCGATTAGCCTCGCTTCAACCCTCACAGATAAATAGACTAGCAAAAACCGTACCAAACAGTATGGATCTGTCCAAAAAAGGATAATATCTTCTATCATCTGTCATGCAATAGGTTATGAAAGAGAATAATGCCCGGGTAGTTCTAGGCCCTAGGGATAAGAAATGGAAACTGTTCAATTTCTGAACACTGGTGTTCGATAATTGAACAGTTCCGCAGGTTATATCGGAATGGACTGTGGTAAATGAAAATTCAGTATTGTTGGATGGTAAATTTGGCTAAACCTATGATCAACGCCGAGAGAGGAGCATTCTCAGGAGCACGGAAGGGCGAAGGAGGAGCAGGGTGCGCGTGTTACACTCGTGCGTACAGACGCAGCGCTTCTCACGGCGCAACGCGACGAATTCCCTCGCCCGGGCGCCGGCCAGCAGTTTTTTAAGGTCAAACCCGAAATCGCGGACATTCCCGAGAGAGCGATTGAACATCAGCTCGCACGGGAACACTTCTCCATCCTCGGAGAGGACTACCTCACGCTCCCCGGCCAGGCAGGGGGCGATGAACTTCCCCTCCCTCCAGACACGGGCGATGTAGCGAGTGCGGGCTTTGTTCATCCTGTCGCGCACGCGGCGCTTCAGGGCACGGGCGGAGTGGAGGGCCCTCTCGCCCTTCCCGCGATAGAGCGTGTCCAGTTTTTCGCAGAGCGCCGTGTAGATCTCCGGCGTCACATCAGGGGGCCGCGCCGCGGGGCCGCCGCCTCGCCAGAGGTTGAGTGTGTGCGAATCGGGATGAATCTCCTTGAACACAAAGTCGATGAGCCGGTCCAGTTCCCCCTGGTTCTCGCGCATGAGCGTTGTGATGACACCCACGTACAGATTCCCATACCTGCGCTGAAGATCCTGAGCGCCTGCGAGCGTGCGCAGCGCCCGCGCGTGGATGCCCGAGACGCCGCGGAGGCTGTCGTGGAGCTCGCCGAAGCCGTCCAGTGAGACCGAGAGACTGCACGAGAGATTTGGCGAGATCGCGCAGATGCGCTCTACCGCGCCGAGGATCTCCTCCGTCCTCAGACCGTTCGTCGGAATGGAGATATTACCGAACGATGTCTCCCTGAAATAGGCCTCCACGACCTCCGGCAGATCCCTCCGCAAGAACGGCTCACCGCCGCTCAGGAGGAGAAAAGGGAGCTTGCCGATGGAATGGGCGATCTTACGGATTTCATCCAGGGTGAGCTCGCGGGTGCGCCTGTTTACCGTATAGAAGCAATGAGCGCAGCGCGCATCGCACGCAGCGGTGACAAAGTGCGTGAGCTGGAAGAGACCGCGGCCCGGAAGAAACGCCTTTCCAATCATGCCGATGGCTCCCGTGAGCGGGTTAACAGACTTAAAATCCTTTTTCACATCCCTCCTCACCTCCCCCTTCGCGGGGGGAGGGAATTATATTTATTTTGCCACACAAAATGCAGGAGAAGCATTAACCTGATCTATTCACCAGCTTTTAATGTTTTAACCGCGGATTAAGCGGATTACGCTGATTTGCATTGTTTAATCCGCCCAATCCGCGAAATCTGCGGTTTCATATGTTTGGCCGTTAAAATTGCTCTTTTATTCGTCTGCTGAATAATCCAGGCTAAGCTGCTCTATTCATCAACCCGAGATTAGCATTATCCGAATATTCGCAACATATTGCATTGCAGGGGATTGATCCTTCGGCAAGCTCAGGACAAGTTTTATCAAGCCCGTTCTCAACCCGGGTTCGATAAATCAAACCCCTACATTACGCAGATGAATAGTCCAAGCTAAACCTTATCCCCATCCTTCCTCGCCAAAGACGAGCGAGCGTGAGGCTTGTCCGCCTTGGGCGGAGGAAGGGTCAAGGCGGGGTGTTTGTTGCGAAGTATGCCATTCTTGCACTTCGACTACGCTCAGTGCAAATTCGAGCAGAAATCCAGATTCCATACAGGATCCCCGCCTGCCTGCGCGAAGCCGCTTCGGCATAGGCAGGCTTCCTCGGGGATGACAATTGAACTGAACACCACCACAAGACTGACGTATTACTACACTATTTTTTCCCATAGCCGACACAACTTCGCCCTTTGAGTATCCCGGCCGTGCGGCAGATCTCGCCCACAGCTATGAGTGGTAACAAAACTATAAACTGAACGAACCGCCGGGTAAACAGATATCGCCTGAAGAGAACTAAGAGGCGCGGCATGAAGAAGAGGAGGACCGGGTGACGCAGGAGCACACTCCCCCGCAGGGTAAATCGGGTGCGCGCGTAGACGAAGGCAAGCCCGCAGCGATATTGGTTCCGGAAAAAAGAAACGAGTCCCCGGCGCGCAGGAGCATGTGTCACGATGATCGCGGGGTCGAAGATGAGGGTTCCGCCGCGCGCGGCGATCTCCGCATTGAATGTGGTGTCTTCCCCCGCTGTCGTCGGGATGAAATCAATCCCACGAATGGCCTCCCGCCTGTACGCAACATTCAATGTCGGGATTGTTGAGACGGGTCCCGGCCTGGCCGATGGAATGAATTCCGAAAAGTTGGACAGGTACTCGAGTCTCCCGGAAATTCCGTTCGATCCGTCGAGGATGGCGCCCCCGACGCCGGCGGCGTCAGGATTGCGCGTGAACACCTGCTGGATTTTTTCCAGCCAATCATCATAAGGTATCGCGTCCGCGTCGGTGAATGCGATGATATCCCCCTGGGCGCGCGCTTTTCCCACATTTCGCGCTTCTCCCGCGGAGAGAGGCATGGCGGAAGCGACGACCTTGACCGGGAAGCGCGCAGCGACTTCTCGCGAGCCATCCTCGGAGGCCCCATCCACCACGATGACGTCAAGCGGTTTCACCGTCTGCCGTCCGATCGCCTCGAGGCACGCCCCAATCGTCCCCGCCGCATTCCGGCAGGGGATCACAACACTGACGGTGTTCATGCTGAAAAACCCTACCATATCTGTTGCTTTTTCGATATCCCTTTGTATATTCTGTATTCTGTATTCTGTATTCTGTATTCTGTATTCTGTATTCTGTATTCTGTATTCTGTATTCTGTATTCTGTATTCTGTATTCTGTATTCTGTATTCTGTATTCTGTATTCTGTATTCTGTATTCTGTATACGCCCTGCCATTGAGAGTTAGATCAGTTGTTGCGATCCTCCTCCTCGCATTCGGTCTGAGGCTTATTTTCGTATTCTTTCCCGCGGAGCTGAAACCGTTCTCCGACATGCAGGAGTACCATGAGAAGGCATGCATGATCCTCGATACGGGCAGCTACGGGCCTTCGTCCCGGCCCCCGCTCTATCCGGTCTTTCTCGCGTCCGTATATCGCATCTTCGGTATCCATTCCTTCGCTGTGAGGCTAATCCAGGCGCTGATGGGCACCGCCGTGTGCCTCTTCACATATTTAATCGCGCTCCGGTTGTGGGGGGAGCGCGCTGCGTGGATGAGCGGGCTCCTTGTCGCCTGCTACCCAAGCCTCGTCGTGTACACTGGCCTCCTCATGTCGGAGAATCTTTTCATTTTCCTGCTCATGGCCTCGCTCTGGATCCTCCTCTGTCCGGGGCGGAGGGGAGCTTTTGCCTGCGTCGCCGCAGGCATACTCCTCGGCGTTGCCTGCCTGACCAGATCAATTCTCATCGGATTTATCCCGATCGCGGCGCTCTGGCTGTGGCGGAAACGCAGCGGGAGAGAGGGGATGGTATGCCTTCTCGGAGCGCTCCTTGCCATTGCCCCCTGGACAATAAGAAACTATCGCTACTATCAGCGGTTCATCCCGGTAGATCTCTACGGCGGCTATAACTTCCTTATCGGAAATACCCCGTACGCCACAGGGCGGCAGGAGCTCGGGACGCTGCGAACACTCGAGGCCGAATATTGGAAGAACTGGTATATAACACCCGAGAAAAAAGGAGAGGGCGCGCCTCCGGCTAATGAATGGATTATGATCATAGATCCGGACGGTTCCGCGCTGGGTTACCGGGAGGGGATTAAGTTCATAGCAGCCCATCCATTGAAATTCCTGATCCTTGGCATGAGAAAAATGGGTAACCTGTACGATCTCGAGATCAGAGACCTCTCATGGGCGTATTCCAAAAACTACTTCGGGGAGGTGCCCCGGCTGATTCTCATTCCGGTGGCGGCGGCAATCATTGTCGCCTTTCCATTGCTCGCGATCCTTGCCCTCTGCGGCATACTCTGCAACGGAAAGGAAACATATGATGTAAGGGGACAGTCTCAGAGTAGGAAAAACAACCCCCTCCTCGCCCTCCCCTCGGCAAGCTCCCTTCGACTTCGCTCAGGATCTTCGACAGGACAAGCTCCCCTTCGCAGGGGGAGGGGATATGATTCGAGCCCCTCAGAAACTGAACAATTGTCACATAATAACGGCGGCGCATGGGCGCTGCTCATCTTTACCCTGCTCTATTTTTCCGCCGCGTGCTTCCTCACCTTCGGCGAAAGCAGGTTCCACCTCCCCCTCGTACCGGTCCTGGCACTGTTCGCCGGCGCTCTCGCGACATGCGCACCGCACCCCCTGTCCTCTGAGCCGGTCCGGCTGAAGAGATTGCTTCTTGTCTTACTGCTCGGCCTCCTCCTTATAGACTGGGGACTGAGCCTTATGGAGAATCGGCAGCGTCTCGGCATCGTGCTCGCCCCGGGAGGCAATCTCACGGAGATCAGCTATTGACCTCTCCGCCGACCAGAAACTAATGCATTAGTTACAGGCGGATGTGATTCTTTTTTCTCGCAGGGGGGCCTTAACCTGGTCTATTCATCAACTCGAGATCAGGGCGATCTCCATATCTGATAACACATTGAATTGTAGGGGCTTGATCCTTCGGCAAGGTCCCTTCGACTGAGTTTATACTGAGTGTAGCCGAAGTGCTCAGGGTCTTCGACAGGACAAGTTTTATCAAGCCCGTTTTTAACGCGGGTTCGATGAATCGAACCCCTACAATAGGGAGATGAATAAAAGAGCTATTTTAACAGCCCACCATATGTAACCGCAGATTACGCGCCTGCCTGCCGGCAGGGATTGGGCGGATTACACAATGCGAATCCGCGTAATCCGCGGTTAGAACATTAGGTTCATGTCCAAAAAAGTTGCCCATTCATACGAGGAGAGTAGTCATCCCCGCGAAAGCGGGGATCCAGAAATGCAGCTTTCTAAGCTGGATTCCTGCTTCGCATAATAGAGGGATTACGCGAGGTGATGTCAGCGGGGTGCCGGTGCAAAAAAGTATAAAATCATACAATCGCATATTTCCAGTTGACTTCCGGAAGCGGATAGCGTATCTTGAGCGGGTTTGCTGGGCATATATCTGCCGAGTCAACTCGTTCAGGCGCCGGCGCGTTGTTACGGTGCCAGCGAAAGGGGAGACATTATGGTACAGTTGAGATCGTACGTCTTCATCGACAGTCTCCAGCCGCAGCTCGCCTCCTTCGTCGCCTCCGCAGCCAAGGGCTTCATGCCGGTTGCGGGAATGGCGTCGCTCTACGTGGAGGTGGCTCCCGGCATGGAGATCATCCGCGCGCTCGATGTGGCGCTCAAGGCGACCTCCTGCCGACCTGCGGTACAGGTAGTGGAGAGGGCCTATGGCGTCCTCGAGGTGCACTCAGAGGATAAGGGGCAGGTCATCAACGCAGGCAGGGCGATTCTCGAACATCTCGGCCTGAAGGAGGAGGACCGACTCAAGCCGAAGGTAGTCGCCACGCAGATCATCCGGCGGATCAGTCCCTACCAGTCGCAGCTCATCAACAAGGGGCGCGACGGCTCGATGCTCCTCGGAGAGCAGACGCTTTACATAATGGAAACAGATCCGGCAGCTTACGTAACGATTGCGGCCAACGAGGCGGAGAAAGCCTCGCTTGTGACGCTCATCGAAGTGCGGCCGGTCGGCCGTTTTGGCCGTCTCTACCTCGGCGGTGAGGAGAGGGACATCATGGTGGGAAGCGAGGCAGCCCTGAAGGCAATCGAGGCCATCACGGGCAAGGAACACGGCGGTAAAGGCGAATAACCACAGTGTAAGATTTAAAGTGTAAAGTGTAAGGTTGAAAAGGAAAGCGTTAGAGAAAGGGGGTAGGCGATGTCAGAGGCACTGGGAATGATCGAAACGAGAGGGTTTGCAGCCATGGTTGAGGCATCGGATGCCATGGTCAAGGCCGCAAAGGTCGAGCTGGTGAGCTACGAGAAGATCGGCGGCGGTTACGTCACCGCTATCGTCCGCGGCGATGTGGCGGCCGTGCGCGCGGCGGTTGAAGCAGGGGCGCGTGGCGCCGAGAAGGTGGGAGAGCTAGTATCCGTACACGTCATACCGAGACCGCACGTCAATGTCGATGCGGTGCTGCCGCTCGGAAGGCCCACCGGGAAGGAATGACAAATACCAAGTGACAAATGACAGAACATATTTGTTTTGTCATTTAGATTTTGTCATTTGTCATTCATTTAGTGTCTATTGTGGTTGGTGGACAAGGAGGATTCGATGCTCCTGGGGAAAGTGACGGGAACCCTCGTCTCCACACAGAAGGATGAGAAACTCAGAGGTCTCAAGTTCTTCGTTGTGGAGAAACTCGATATGCAGGGGAAGCCGACGGGTACGTTCGTTATCGCGGCTGATTCTGTGGGGGCGGGCGTGGGAGAGGTTGTGATATACGTCTCCGGAAGTTCCGCCCGCTACACCGCCTCTACGGAGGGGAAGCCGGCGGACGCGACCATCATCGGGATCGTCGACACGTGGGACCTCAACGGGAAGGCGCAGTACCAAAAATCAGAGGAAAGGTAATGCCTCAGCCACAGGGTGATCATACCCCCCACCCTGACCCTCCCCTCAAAGGGGGGAGGGGAATAAGGTTTGATTGCATTCCGAGACTGAAGCATTGCGAGGAACGAGCCTGACGGCTCATGGAGTAGCGCATGAATCTCACCGAGGCTCAGATTGCGGCCATAGTGGAAAATGTCATCAACCGGCTCTCCACTGAGGGGGCTTTTGAGAAAGCCGCCGAGGGGGGGACGGCTGCAGGGGATGGTGTCTTCTCAGACATCGAATCAGCCCTCAGGGCTGCGGAACTCGCCCAGCGCGAGCTCGATGCACAGACACTCGATATGCGTCGCAAGGCCATCGCCGTTCTCAGGCGTACTGTCGAGGAAAATGTCCAAACTCTCTCCCGCATGGCAATCGAGGAAACCGGCATCGGTCGCTACGAAGACAAGATAAAGAAGAACCTCTGCGTCGCCCAGCTCACGCCGGGGACCGAAGACCTGCAACCGATCGCCTTCACCGGCGACCATGGGCTCACGCTCATCGAGCGCGCCCCCTATGGGGTGATCGGGTCGATCACTCCCTGCACCAACCCTTCTGAGACGATCATCTGCAATGCAATTGGGATGATCGCCGGCGGGAACTCGGTCGTTTTCAACCCTCACCCCGGCGCCAAAGAGACATCCGCCTACACCATCAGGCTCCTCAACAAGGCGATCGTCGCCGTCGGGGGCCCCAGGAACCTGCTCTGCAGTATCGCCGATCCGACGCAGGAAACGGCTCAAGAGATGATGAAGCATCCGAAGGTCAAGCTCCTGGTAGTCACCGGGGGCCCGGGAGTGGTGAAGGCCGCCATGAACAGCGGCAAGAAGGCGATCTGCGCGGGTCCGGGAAACCCGCCGGTCGTGGTCGACGAGACCGCGGATATCGCGAAGGCCGGAAAAGATATCGTCGCGGGAGCATCCCTCGACAACAATATCATCTGCATAGACGAGAAGGAGGCGATCGTCGTCGACTCCGTTGCGGACGCGCTCAAGAGCGAAATGAAAAAACACGGAGTCCATGAACTCACGGGCCGCGACATCGGCAGGATCACGGATCTGGTGATTAAGGAGCGGCATCCCGCGCCGCATGAGAGCGTCGCGAACAAGAAATGGGTCGGAAAGGATGCGGCGGTCATCCTCAAGGAACTGGGAATCAGCGCGCCGCCGGACCTGCGATTGATCCTTGTCGAGGTCGAGCGTGACCACCCGCTGCTCTGGACAGAGCAGCTAATGCCGGTCTTCCCCCTCACGAGGGTCCGAAGTTCCGACGAGGGGATCGATCTCGCCGTCGAGATGGAGCACGGTTTTCGTCACACGGCGTCGATGTTCTCGAGAAATATCGAGAAGCTCTCCAGGATGGCACGGATGATCAACTGTTCCATCTTTGTGAAGAATGGCCCGAACTATGCGGGGCTCGGCTTGGGCGGGGAGGGCTACACCTCGTTCAGTATCGCAAGCCCGACCGGCGAGGGTCTTACCTCGGCGAAGGACTTCACGCGCGTGCGCCGATGCACCCTGGTGGATTACTTCCGGATCGTCTGACGCCGCGGCAGGTTCCACTTAAACCACTGGGGACACTGAAGCAACATCAATAGATTCAAGGTGGCTATATTTTTTAGATTCCCTTGCATTTTGTGTGCGTGCACTGCATTCTCCTCCCCCCTTGAGGGGGAGGAAGAAGGTGGGGGGTATTGCAAAGGCAGATATGCTACCCATTACATTGGATGGAGTTACAATGAGTATCCGTTATCCATTCCTCACCCCCACCCTTACCCTCCCCCTTCGGAGGGGGGGGATAAGAAATTTGCCCACACAAAGTGGAAGAGAACCCTTTTTAAATCAGCGTAATCCGCGGTTCGAACCGTTATCGTAACGAAGTTAGTCTCTGTTTCAGTGCGCTCAGTGTCCTCAGTGGTTAATCAACAAATAGTGCAGTGCGTCGGTGGTGCAATACATTATGAGCGTGACCCTCGTTGAAAAAGTCAAACGCGCCGGTGTCGTGGGCGCCGGCGGAGCCGGGTTCCCCACCTGGAAAAAGATCGCCGCCCGCGTCGACTACGTGGTCGCCAACGGCGCCGAGTGCGAACCTCTCCTCCATAACGACCAGTACATCATGTCTCGTGAGTCCGAGCGGGTCGTCAAAGGCGTAGAGCTTGTTATGCAGGCAACGGGCGCAAAGAAGGGCATCATCGCGCTCAAAGAAAAATATCCGGATGCCGTGGCGGCGTTCCGCCACACCCTGAAAAAGAAGGAACATCTCACCCTCTCTTTTCTTCCGAACAGCTACCCGGCCGGGGATGAGTTCGTCCTCGTGTACGAGACCACGGGGCGCGTGATACCGGAGTCGGGACTCCCGCTCGATGTGGGAGTGGTCAACAGCAACGTGGAGACGTTCAAGAATGTCGCGGATGCGGACGAGGGAGTTCCGGTGACCGAGCGATACGTCACCGTCACCGGAGCGGTGCGTCATCCCGTCGTTCTCCAGGCGCCGATCGGCACGAGTTTTGCGGATCTTGTTTCCGCTGCCGGGGGCGCTGCCGTTGAGGAATATGCGCTCATGATGGGAGGAATCATGATGGGAAAGCTCTCCTATGACCTCTCCCAGCCGGTGACCAAAACCACGGGCGCCATCATCCTTCTCCCGACCGACCATTTGCTCGTCAGGAGACGCACGGTTCCGTTCATGAGCAGTCTCCACGTGACGAGGGAGTTCTGCTGCCAGTGCACCCTCTGCACGCTCATCTGTCCTCGTTACCTGCTCGGACATGAATTGTACCCGCACCTGATCATGCGCTCGGTGCTGTTCGGCCTGCCCTTTCCCGAGCGCGGCGGGGTTACCTCCGCGCACCTCTGCTGCGAGTGTGAGCTCTGCGGGCTCTACATCTGCCCGATGAACCTCCCGATCGCGCGCATCAACGGCAATATCAAACGAAACCTGGAAGCCCTCGGGTGGGAAGCGCAGAAAAAGTGCGAATCCCCGAAACCGCGCCTTCTTCGGGAGCAGTCCCGCATTCTCGCGGACCGTCTCGTCTATCGCCTCGGCCTCAGCGCGTACAAAGGGAAGGTCCCGTTCCAGGAAAAGCAGCTTCAGCCGAGGCGGGTGAAAATACCGCTCAAGCAGAACGCGGGGGCCCCCGCGACTCCGTGTGTGAAGGTGGGCCAGAGGGTAAAACGGGGACAGGTCATCGGAGAGATCCCCGAGGGGAAACTGGGCGCCCGGCATCACGCAAGCATCAGCGGCGTGGTAAAAGAGGTGAAAGACTTTATTCTCATCGAAGCCGCATAGTATGCGTGACGGCGTATCGGCGTGATAAATGACGTGCCAAAGAGCACATAAAGGATTACAGCGCGTAACTGCGGATTGGATGGACTACCGTAAAGAATCCGCCTAATCCGCGCAATCCGCGGTTAAAACATTAAAGGTGTCTGAACAGTCATGGAACCGGCAATAGGATTAATCGAGTTTAACAGCATCGCTTCCGGCATCCTCGCGACAGACGCCATGGCCAAGAAGTCCAGTGTCACCGTGGTCGATTCGCGGAGCATCTGCCCGGGGAAATACATCGTGCTGATCACGGGCGATGTCGAAGCTGTCCAGCAGTCGCTTGACGCGGGACTCCAGGCCGGTGGAGGAGCAGTAACTGAGAAACTCCTCCTGCCGAACGTCCACGAGCAGGTGGTGCCGGCTCTCATCGCGGCAACTCCTGTTCACAAGATAGAGGCGCTGGGAGTCATCGAGACATTCAACGCGCCCGCCTGTATCGTTGCCGCGGATGCCGCGGCAAAGGCGACCGAGGTCCAACTCGTGCTCATCAGGGTGGGGAACGGCCTCGGGGGAAAATCATTTGTCGTCATCACGGGCGAGTGGGTGAACGTGGAGGCCGCGGTTGCGGCGGGCATCGAGCGGATCAAGGGAATGGGAGCGCTTGTGCGGCGGATCGTAATCCCGAACCCGCATGTCGATTTGAACAGCTTTATTCTGTAAAAAGATGACAAAGCATATCTAACCTGGATTATTCACGAGGCGCCCGTAGTAAAAGGGACATAACCACTGAGGCAATGAATATACTGAATGTTTGGACGCAGATTTGCGCAGATGAACGCAGATTAACAAAAGAAGCAGATTGAACCCTTGAGGTTTTAACCGCAAGCTGTATTTGTATCTGCGTGTTCTGTTGGGCGGATTAAAGAGGCACATGCAACCACGGATGAACACGGATGAACACCGAACAGCAGAAGGAGCATTTGAACCGTGTTAATCCGTGTTCATCCGTGGTTCAAAATTTTTCAATCCGCGCAATCCGCGGTTAAGACTTTAATATTTCGTCTTTTATCCAATTATGAAATCCGAACGTGAACACCGTCAGGACATTGTGGAGGTTTGCCGCCGTATGTACTCCCGCGGTTTCATTTCCGGGAGCGACGGCAACGTGAGCATTCGCCTCGCCGCGGACCGGATCCTGAGCACGCCGAGCGGGATCAACAAAGGGTTCCTCGCGCCATCGGATATGATCGTCACGGACATGGGAGGCAAAAAGCTCATCGGGGCTCACAAACCGACCACCGAACTCCGCATGCACCTCGAAACATATCGGAAGCGGCCCGACGTCAAGGCAGTGATCCACGCGCACCCTCCTTTCACCATCGCCTTCTCTCTGGCAGGCCAGAAGCTCCCGCAGTGCGTGATGCCGGAAATCATAATGATATTCGGCTCCATCCCCACGACAGCGTATGCAACCCCCTGCACGGAGGAGGGGCCGGAGGCGATCTCCGCGCTCATCGAGGAGTGCGATGCCCTCATCATCGAACGCCACGGCACGCTCACGGTCGGCGACACCGTGTACGGGGCGTACGATAAGCTGGAGAAGGTCGAGCACAGCGCCCAGGTGAGCGCCACAGCCCGGCAGCTCGGCCCCGTGAAGCCGCTGTCCAAGGAACAGATTCAGAAACTCCTCGACCTCAGAGAGCAGCTCGGACTGAAGGGAAAGATATATCCCTGCAACCAGTGCGGGATGTGCGCGCCGCGCGAGGGCGGGACCAAGGCTGACCCGCTCGTGAACTCCCTCTCCGCCGAGCTGTTCGCCACGCTACGGGAGAAACTGCGCAATGGCTAGAAAGACCGTTCCCCCCGCACAGGTGAAGCGCGAATCCCCTCACTACCCCGAGGTAATGACGATCGAGCAGGCCGCCGAGTACCTCCACCTGCACAAGCAGGTTGTCTATCGCCATGTCAAGAAGGGCAACATCCCCGCGAGCCGGATCGGATCGACCATCCGATTCAAAAAGTCCGTCATCGATGCATGGCTCGAGGATTCAGCCCTGCGCAGCCTGCACAGGGCCGAGGAACGAAAACCCGAAGCGCCGCGCGCGGAGAAAGAAAAGTTCGTCTGGGAATGACGGCGACATTCCTGACGGCAAGGAGCCTCCCATGAGCCTGTGGCGCGAGGTCGTCACAAAACGAGGTTTGCTGGGCACCCTCGTTTCCCGGAATCTCAAGATACGCTACCAGGGCTCCGCAATCGGGTTCCTCTGGACTCTGCTCAACCCGCTCTTCATGGCCCTTATCTACTGGATCTTCATCCGCTTCATGAAGTTTGCCATGGACCCTTTCAGCCTGCTCGCCGGGGTGCTCTCGTGGCAGTTCCTCACGATGTGCTGCGGCGACGCGGTGAATTCCGTTGCGGGACATCCCAATCTGGTAAAGAAGGTCTACTTCCCGCGTATCATCCTGCCGCTCTCAACGGTGCTCGCCAACCTCCTCAACTTTCTGCTCTCGCTCCTCGTGCTCATCGCACTGGCGATCATTGCGGGCAGGCTTGCCTGGGGAGAGGCGCTGGCTGCCCTCCCCGCCGTGGTGCTCCTCCAGACAATCTTCTGCCTGGGGCTCACGCTCATCATCTCCTGTTCCAGCGTCTATTTCAGGGATACGGAGCATATCATCCAGGTGCTCCTCATGGCGTGGTTTTTTATGTCACCGGTGGTCTACCCCATGGAGCTCCTGTCACGGGGGGGAGTGATGCCCGCATGGCTTCTCGGCGTGTATTCGCTGAACCCGATGGTCGGCCTCATCACCAGCTACAGGGCAAGCATCCTCCACGGGCCGGCCCCTGAATGGATAGCCGCTGCCGCATCGCTGCTCCTCGCCCCCCTGGCGCTCGTCGCGGGGTTGAGGGTATTCATGCGGCATGAACCGGATTTTGCGGATGAACTGTAGGAGAACCATCGACACGGAGAATGGGCGATACGGTGATAGGGCGAAACTATATTCGCCGCGTCGCCGCGTCGCCCGCTCGCCGATTCGGATAAGGTAGTCATAGATAACGATGAAATCTATCGAAGTCAATGGAGTCGGAAAAAAATTCTATCTCAAGCACGCCGGCCGCCACACGCTGAAGGCCGCCGCACTGGGGTTGATTCTCAGGAAGAAAACGCGCGAAGAATTCTGGGCGCTACGGGATATCAACTTCCAGGTCGAAGCGGGGCGGACCCTCGGCATCATCGGCGCGAACGGCGCGGGGAAAAGCACCCTTCTCGGAATTCTCGCCCGCACAATGCGCCCCTCATCGGGAACGGTCATGGTACGCGGGCGGGTGTCTTCGCTCCTCGAGCTCGGTGCCGGATTCCACCCCGATCTCACCGGCGCGGAGAATATCTACCTCAACGGATCGATCCTCGGTCTCAGCCGAAGCGAAATTAATAAAAAGTTCGATTACATGGTGCGATTCGCGGAGCTCGAGCAGTTCATCGACACACCGGTGAAACACTACTCCTCGGGGATGTATGTACGCCTCGGCTTCGCGGTGGCGACCGAAGTGAATCCTGATATTCTTCTCATCGATGAGGTGATGGCGGTGGGAGACGAGGGGTTCAAGAAAAAGTGCCTGGACAGGATTGCGCAGTTCAGGGCGGAGGGGAAGACGCTCCTCATCGTCTCCCACGACCTGGACACGATCACACGGGTGAGCGATGAGGTGCTCCTTCTCGACGCGGGGAGAATTGTCAATGTCGGGGAACCGGGGCAGGTGGTCGATCAGTACAAGAGTCTCGGATTCTTCAAGGAGGGGGCCCTCGTCATCCGGGAGTGGGGAACGCGGGAGGCGGTGATTAGTTCCGTCAGATTCTGCAATGTAACGGGTGAAACTCTCGAACGCATTTCGAGCAATGAACAGCTTATCGCCGAAATAAAATACCGGACGGAAAAGAAAATATCGGATCCCGTCTTCGGCTTCGCGATTGCGAAAAGCGACGGAACGCTCTGTGTGGGCAGCAACACCGTCATCGATAATTGCCCGATCCCCTCGATCGAGGGAGAGGGAGCGGTGCGCCTGCGCTTCCCCGCGCTTCCGCTCCTCCAGGGCAAATACTTCTTCTCGTTCTCCCTCCACACGCGCGACCAGAAGACGAATTATCATCGCCTGGACAACCGTTTCAGCCTCTGGGTGGACTGCCCCAGAAAGGCGGAGGGGGTGGTGAATCTGGGCTGCGTGTGGGAGCGGGCATAGGGAGGGGGTAATAGGCCATCGTACTCATCTCGATGAAGCTCGGTTCCCCATCTGGGGGGGCCTTGAAAATAGCTCACAATTTCAAAAGAAAGGAAGGCTATGATTACAAGAACATTGCTTTATGGAACCATCCTCTGTGCGTGTATCGCATGCGTGGGTATTTCATGCAACTCCAACTCTCAAAACCCCAGCTCTCAAAACCCTCAAGAACCCGCTCGCAAACAAGAACCCACTCACAAAGCAATGAACACATCTATCCCGGGGGAATTCAGGAATTGGATTCTTTTGCTTTCCCAATCCCAGGCATACTATATCGCGAATAATAGATGGCCCAAAACCTTCGAGGAACTAAAGGCCAGCGCGAGCAAGCCGGAAATGGACAAGTATGAATCGGTCAATTTCTCTCCTCAGCCGGATGGAAGCGTAGAAATCGAATACACTTTGAAGAGCGATCCCGGTAAAAAACATACTCACAAGGCCCCCGTCCCCAAGCCTCGCAAGAAATAATTGTAGACGTTGTAGGTAACATATTGCGGCAGAAAGAGATGTTAGATTATTTGTACCAGTAATTTAACCGGAATTTGTGGATGCGTTTGACAACAACAATTCTCTTCAGTACCATAGGGGCATTCGTGACATAACCACTTATCAGACAAATTGTTACATACAACGTCTGCAAATGGAGGATGTGGAAATGGGCGAGATATTTGAAATCGGGGCGGAGGGTGTGGATGTAAAAAATATTATGGCGGAGATCGAAGAACGCGTGGCCAGAAAGAAGGAGGCAGGCATTTACGATCGCTACGACCTCTCCCGAATCGAGACGCTGGAACTCAGCAAGATAAAAAGTGAGGCGGAGTATCTTAACTATCTCATTAAGGTAATCCAACAGACCTGGGATATCGATATCGGGGATTTCCCAATATACTCGAAGAGTGGTATTCTCGGCAAACCCGCGGTGATGCTCAAGAAGGTCATTTGGAAACTGCTTAAATTCTATACTTACCGCCTCTTCTCACAGCAGAAGGAGTTCAACTGCCAGGTCGCCAACGCCATCAGCAGTTTGAAAAACAAGATCGACGAGCTTGCAAAAAAGCAGTAACCGCTCATTATACTCATTCCTTTCGCACTACAGACTCCCCCTCAAAATCGGGCAGTGGTTCAATTCGACCAAGCATATAGTTTCTCTACGATGTAGGGGCGTGATGAACTTGTCCTGAGCGAAGTCGAAGGATCACGCCCGGGTTCGATAAATCGAACCCCTACAAATCAACGCTCCCCAGAATGACCCACTACCCATAATCGCTTATGTCTGGCAAGCAAAGATGGTAGGCCTGAATGGCGGATAACAAATCAAAACGTTGACCTGGTGTAATGCGTCAGTTACGCTGGGGGCTGCTGACTTTGTCCGGACATGCATATTTTTATTCTAACCACGGATAAACAATGTGGGAGCGGCTTCCAGCCGCGATAATCGGGGCGAGGACGCACCTCCCACAGTATGCTCTTATCTTGATAGCTTGATAGCTCGATAGCTAAATTGCTCTCCTCCCCCCTCCCACAATTGAACTACGTGAGACAATCCGTGTTCATCCGTAATTTATATACTCCTGTCAAACTGCCCCATGACTATCTGGTGGATGACATTTAATAAGGAGTATTTCTCGTCGTAGGGGCTTAATTTATCACGCCCGCCAAACGGATCGGATAAAACTTGTCCTGAGCCTGCCGAAGGATCCAACCCCTACATTATTCGCCGTTTCGAGTGTAGAATGGTCCAGAAGAAAGCAGAAAACACCAAGAATTGTATACAAACTGCATACAAAGTATACATACTTGACACAATAGAATGTATACTGAGTATGCAAGGCCATTTCTCGCTAGCTAATATTTCGCAAAATACAGTTTAATCCTATAGATAACTACCTAGCATTAAAGGAGTTGCATTTGATAAAATAAATATCACCAAAACCTACAAATTGGCATGAAATTTGCTACCTTCCTAGGGTATGAGAGTGATACCCACTTATTCAGAAGCTGACTTGGGCAAAAGAACTCCAATGCTCCCGATAATTCAAAGGGCGTCATATAGCGGGCATAAGGGTTTGAGTACAGTAGTGGGTTGCGTATTGACTGATGCTGATAACTGTTGTATTACATTTAATAAGCGCCATGCAATATGTAACTGCAATCCAGCCTTGGCGACAGAAGCCATCCATCAACAGCACTCGAGGGATTGCCTCGTCCTCCCGCACCTTGCAATAGCATAATAGCGCAGCTCATCTTTTATCCTGCGCATACATTGTAATCGGGACTTGTCTCAGGAAAGGAAGAAGCAAATGAAAAGGATAATTCTGATTATAGGATCCGCGGTATCTATAATGGGGTTCGTGATAGCGAATTCGAGCGTAGCTCAGCTCGCTGATACCCCGTGGCCCATGTTCCGTCATGATGCGAGGCACACCGGATTGAGCGATTACGCCGGAATCGACCAACCGGGACTCAGGTGGAGTTATTTTTCAGGCTGGCCGCTATACTCTTCACCTGTTCTTGAGGCCGACGGGAGCATATATATCGGGATGGATCGCTCGCTGTACCGCCTTGCTTCAACAGGGGCGATACAATGGAGCTACAGAACGGAAGAGGCCATTGAAGCCGCCCCGGCATTGGAAAACGGAGGGCGGGTATTCATACCTGGTGATCACAACCATCTCTACTGCATGAATTCCAACGGCACCCTGTTCTGGAGTTATCGGACTCCTTCGTATTTAGATATGGACTCCTCTCCAACGATCGGAAACGACGGGAAGATACGCATATCCTCCAGTTTCCCTTCTCACAACCTTCTTTACGCTCTGAATAAGAATTGCACGCTGTTCTGGAGTTATAGCGCAGGCGGTTCCATCCAGGGCTCCCCTGCTCTATCCGATGACGACACTTTATACGCCGGCGCAGCGGATAAAAATGTATATTCGATCACTGCTCATGGATCCTTAAATTGGAGTTATGATGCCGGAATTTCCTCTGATAATTCTTCTCCACCTTCGCCGGCCATAGGGAACGATGGATCAATCTACTATAGCAGTGTAGAAGCGAACACACTCTACACCCTGACATCGCCAGGCGCATTATCCTGGTCTTACACAATGAGCAATTCACACTCCTCTCCGGCGATAGGGCTCGACGGAACGATTTGCATAGGCCCCACCCATGGTTCGCTCAAGACAGGGCCCTATGAAATCATGGCGCTCAGATCGAATGGCCTTCTCGCATGGAGCTATAGCAGCGAATACCCCGATAATTATTCTTACTCTTCCCCGGTGTTGGACAGCAACGGATCCGTCTTTGCCACCTTTGCAGCCAACCCGTTTTTCGCGTTCGATTCAAACGGAGCGTTTCAATGGTCGTACAGTCTGGCGGACGAGCCGTACTGTTCATCTCCGTCAATCGGTTCTGACGGGGCTATTTATACCGGAGGGTATCGCACGCTCTATGCCCTGTATCCCGAAACGCCGGGGCCCACAGCTCCTCCGACAAATACGCCTACGTCCACACTTACCCCATCCCCGACCCCGACAGGCCCTACCCCGACTCCGCTTCCATGGGCCATGTTCCGTTACAACGCGCGCCATACCGGCCTAAGCCCCAACGCGGGCCCCCTCTTGCCAACATTGAAATGGAGTTACAGGGCCGGCAACGACATCCTGCGCTCATCCCCTGTATTGGATGCAACCGGCACAATGTATATAGGATCGGAAGACAGTAACATCTACTCCATTGACTCGGGCGGCAAACTGAATTGGAGCTACCTCACGGAAGACGCGATTTCCTACTCTTCCCCCGCCATAGGCAGGGGAGGGGAAATCTACATAGGAAGCGGCTACTGGGACCAGAACCTTTACTGTCTTAACTCAAACGGCGTGCTTGCATGGAAATTCCGCGCATGGGAGGAAATTGCCGCATCGCCCGTACTCGGCGACAACGGGGAGATATACTTTGGCACGACGGATGAGGTCATGTACTGTCTGGATCCGCACGGCATGCTCAGATGGAGCTATTACTCGGCATCCGAAAATTCTTCGCCTGCAATCAATGATGAGGGGACGGTATTCTATCTATCCACGTATCGGGTTATGACGTTGAAATCCGACGGTGAATTTTTTTGGAGCTACAACTCCGGGTCAACAAGTTCTTCGCCGGCGCTCGATTCCGATGGCGCTCTCTATTTCGGCGCGGACAATAATAATTTTTACGCGATCAGTTCAGGCGGCCAGGTGCGATGGAGCTATAAGTCAGTG
This sequence comes from Candidatus Auribacterota bacterium, assembly GCA_026392015.1. Classification (GTDB taxonomy): domain Bacteria; phylum Auribacterota; class Tritonobacteria; order UBA1439; family UBA1439; genus JAPLCW01. The sequence goes on from JAPLCW010000174.1 coordinate 33,343, forward strand.
GATAATATACTCTCGTCCGCGGCAGTTGGCCGTTCGGGCACAGTATATTTCGGTTCAGAAGATAATGCCTTCTATGCCATTGAGAGCGGAGGTTCCCTCTCCTGGAGTTACCTGACACCGGACAGGATCTATTCTTCTCCCGCGGCGGATAGCGACGGGAGACTATATTTTACCTCGCTTGATGACCGGGCGTATGCCCTTAATGAACTTGGCTCGCTCAGTTGGAGTTACAGAACTTCAGCCAGTATGCAATGCTCGCCGGCGATAGGTGTGGGGAACACATTATATTTCGGCTCAAACTCCAACATTATCTATGCCCTGACCAACAAGGGCCCGACCCCCACGCCGACGTGCACACGCACGCCGTCGGCCACTCCGACGCGTACCCAAACCCCCACCCGGACTCCTACACCCACCCGGACTCCTACACCCACATCCACACCGACAGACACCCCCACGCCTTCACCCACGACAACTCCTCCTCCTCCCCAAATAGTGATCAATGGTTCGTCATTTAAAGCCGGGGACCAGCTTACCGCCACATTCGTGCTGCCGTTGCCGATCCCACAGTCATTCACTGCCTACTCCGTGATAGTGCTTCCGGATGGCTCAATGCTCAATACGATGACGCTCAGCAACAAACTAACCCCCGCAGCCTCAAATGTTCCGGGGCTTCCCGCGCATTTCTCTCGCGTCATCCTCTCCACCATCATACCCGGAGGAGCGCCGAGGGGTAACTTTGAGACATTCATAGCCTTTTTTGACCCCCAGAGAAAGATACGCAGCAGAAAAGACGCATTCCTGGACGTGTCTTCTTCCTTCAGACTGGAATAGCTTCCGGTATTCTGCAGTGATATATCTGGTAACCACTCAGATAGTCAGGATGCAGAAGCCAGGAGCCAGAATGGAAAAGCAAGAATCCAGAATACAGAATTAAGAATAACGGCATTTCAAGGAAACGTTTATCTCCTGTCTCCTGAATTCTGACTCCTGAATTCTGACTCCTGAATTCTGGCTTCTAAATTCTTGCTCCTCGCAGTCACGACATCGCCCTATTTATTGAGTGAAAATTGTGGCTTCTGCGCTTATAATCTCTAGATATCAACTTTTTAGGGCGGTGATATACTATGCCGGTTGGAAATATCGCATTTGTCGTTCCCCGCTACGGCGTGCAATCCGCCGGGGGGGCGGAGGTTCTGGCGCAGAGAGTGGCGGAGAAGCTTGCCGCTGCCGGCGCTCATATCTCCGTCCTCACCACCTGCGCGCGCGACCATTTTACCTGGGCGAACTACTTCTCGCCCGGGCAGGAATTTATCAACGGCGTGTCCGTGCACCGTTTTCCCGCGGACGAGCGGAAACCGGATTCAGAGTTCATATCCATCCAGGGACGCATTGCGCAGGGGATGAAGGTCAGCCGGGATGAGGAAGAGAAATGGATCAGGGGGAGCGTCCACAGCCGCGCACTCTATGAGTTCATCAGCACAAATCGCGGTTATTTTGATGCGTTCCTCTTTATCCCCTATCTCTTCGGAACGACCTGGGCGGGGAGTGCGCTCGCGCCCGAAAAAGCAATCCTCATACCCTGTCTCCACGATGAGCCGTACGCGCGCCTCAGCATATTCAGGGAGATGTTCGGCCGCTGCCGGGGACTGATCTTCAACAGCGAGCCGGAGCGTGACCTCGCCCTGCAGCTTTACGGGTTGCACGCCGATACGGTTGCCGTCGGAGGGATGGGGCTCGAACCGCGGGATCAGTATCGCCCCGAGCGATTCAGGAAGAAGTTCCGCCTTGCGCAACCATTCATACTCTACGCGGGGAGGCGCGAGGAAGGGAAGAACACTCCTCTCCTGATCGAGTATTTCCGGACATTCAAGAAACAGAACCGGAACGATCTCGCGCTCGTGCTCCTGGGAACAGGCGATGTGACGATCCCTGAAGATGCCGCGGGGGAGATCCATGACCTGGGTTACATCGCGGAGGATCTCAAGCACGATGCCTACGCCGCGAGCCTGGCGCTCTGCCAGCCATCCGTCAACGAGAGTTTCTCCATCGTGCTCATGGAGGCCTGGCTCGCGGGAGCCGCGGCCCTGGCGCACGGGGGATGCGCAGTCACCGCGCGGCACTGCCTCGATTCCAACGGCGGCCTCCTCTTCCGGGACTACTATACTTTTGAGGAGTGCCTCCTCTACCTTATGGAGAATAAGGGACTCCGCGAGCGCCTCGCTGCCGGCGGGAGAGCCTACGTGCGGCGGGAATACTCATGGGATGCCGTGCTGAAACGTTACGCGCACGCATTCGACCAATTCAAACTCGCATAAAAATCAACCGGTTACTCCCCGGGTTCGGGAATAGCCCACCCTGCAGGCGGGACTTTAGGCCCGCATGCCGGGCACATGAGAGGATGCGCGTGCGGTAGCCATGAGAATCAACCAGCTTCTACCCGGGTTTGGAAGCGGTGACGCGATCAGCAACTTCGCGCTCCAGCTCCAGTCGATTCTGCGCTCCTGGGGGCATGAATCCGTGATCTACTGCCCGCTCCGGCACGTCGGCCCCACGGAACAGCATCTGTGCCTGGACTACCGGCTGCTCCCAGATCCCCTGGCGGGGGATATCACCCTCTACCATTATTCGGTCAGCTCCGAACTCACCGAACTTTTCAAGCAGTTGAACGGCCGGCGCCTCCTCTTCTACCACAATATCACTCCGCACCATTATTTCGAGGGCATTCACGCCGGGAAGGCCCTGGCACTCCGGCGAGGGCGCGAGGAGCTCCGCACCCTCGCCGACGCATCAGACCTTGCCGTCGGCGCCTCTGAGTTCAGCAGGCGCGAGTTGGAGGAAAACGGATTCACCCGCACCGCCACCCTCCCCTACATACTGGATCGCCAGGCTCTCTCCACCCCTCCCAACCGTTCGGTGATGAGACAGTACGGGGACGGGGCGACGAATCTGCTCTTTGTCGGGCGCGTGGCGCCGAACAAGAGGGTGGAGGATCTGATAAAGATATTCCATTTCTACAGAAACACGATCGCGGCGCGCTCCCGCCTCCTCATCGCCGGATCGCTCATGGGCGTGGACCGCTACACACACCATCTGAATAGCATGATCAGGCTGCTCGATCTCCCCGATGTGGTTTTCATCAACCACGTCGTGGGCCCCGAGCTCTACGCCCTCTACCACAGCGCCCACGTTTTTCTTTGCATGAGCGAGCACGAGGGCTTCTGCATGCCCCTGCTGGAGGCGATGCACTTCCGTCTCCCCGTCATCGCGTATGCGGCGGGGGCGGTTCCCGAGACGCTCGGCGGCGCCGGCGTGCTCGTGAAGGAGAAAGATCACGCGGCAATCGCGGAACTGGCGGATGCCGTGTGCCGCGACCGGGCGCTCAGGGAATCGATTATCCGGAAACAGCTGGCGCGCCTCGATGCCTTCTCTCCCGAAGCGATCGCAAGTAGGCTCGGGGAGCTCCTGTCGCCCTGGCTGACGCAAGGAGGGGAGGATGCCGCGCATGCCTAAGCCGTCCATTCACCAGATCGTCGCCGGATTCGTCGAGGGGGACGCGATCAGCAATCTCGCCGTACAGCTGCGGGAAATATTCAGGAACTGGGGATATGCGTCGGAAATCTTCTGCCCCCTGCGGCACATCGCCCCCAAGATGCGCAATATCGCTCTGGACCTCAGGGAACATAGAATCCGCAGCGCGCCGGGGGATATCATGGTGTTTCATTTTTCCATAGGGTCGGAGACGGTGGACTATTTCAAGAAACTCCCGGGGACAAAGATCCTCGTCTACCACAATATCACCCCGGGGCACTACTATCGCTCCATCTACGACGAGCGTGAGCTTCTCCTCACCAAGGGCAGGGAGGAGCTGAAGAACCTTGCCATGCTCCCCGATCTCTCGCTCGCCGATTCCGCATTCAACGCGCGGGAGCTCATGGACGCGGGATTCAAAAACGTGCATGTGATGCCGATCCTCCTCAGCCTGGAGCACCTGAACCGCCGTCCGGACAGGGGCATCCTCGCGCGCTACCGCGACGGGGTGAAGAACATCCTTTTCGTGGGAAGGGTCGTCCCGAACAAGAGGTTTGAGGATCTGATCAAGGCTCTCTACGCATATCGCGCGGCGGGACATCCCGAGGCGCGGCTTATTCTCGTAGGCGCTCATCTGGGCCTCGAACGCTATCTCGCCCTGCTCAGGAACCTCGTACGGGAACTCAAGCTCGACAACGTCACGTTTACCAATCATGTGAGGATCGAGCAGCTCTGCGCATACTATAGGGTTGCCGACCTCTTCCTCTGCATGAGCGAGCACGAGGGCTTCTGCATCCCCCTGCTCGAGGCGATGCATTTCGACATCCCCATTCTGGCATACCGCGCGGGGGCCGTACCGGAGACTCTCGGGGAAAGCGGCGTCCTGGTGAACGAGAAGGACTTCCCGCGGATCGCAGAGATGATGGATATGCTCCTCCACAACCCCGCGCTGCGGGAGGGGATCGTGAGACGGCAGAGGGAGAGGCTCAAGGATTTTGCCCCCGACCGCCTCGAGGACCGGTTGAAAGGATATCTGAAACAATGGCTCACGCTCTGAAGATACTGCTCTCCTTTCCCTTGCTCTTCCTGGCCCCGGGATTCTTCATTCTCCATTTTTTAAAGTCGCGCGGAAGAATGCCCGCATCGCTCGACTCCCGCTTCCCCGAACGGCTCTACTTCACCGTGCTCACGAGCGTCGCGGTCACCTCGTGGATCGCGCTCATCCTCGCGCAGATCGGCTTCTTTTCGCTGCCGGCGGTGTGCGCCATCCTTCTCGCCATCTCCCTCGCGTTCGGAATTCTTTCAAGAGGCGCCCCGTGGACGTTCCCCAGGCCGCCCGCCGGCTCCTGCGTTATTGCCGCGCTCTTTGCGTGCATCGGACTTTTCCTCTACACGCCGCCGTACGAATATGTGCTCGGGATATGGGACCCCGGTGTCTATGTGAATGCGGGCGCTCACCTCGCGCGGACCGGCTCCATCATCATCCACGACCGCATCCTTCCGCAGATACCCGCCCCCGATCGCGAGCTCTTCTACGACACGCGGTTCTACCCGCAGCGCTACGAGGGGATGGCGATCGCAGACGCGGAAAAAGGGATCATCTCGCCGCACTTCTACCACCTCTATATAGTCTGGATAGGACTGTTTCACGCGATCGGCGGGCTGAAATTCTCTCTTCTGGTGAATACCGTCTTCGGACTCCTCTCCCTCTCCGCGTTCTTCCTTCTCGGCAAGGAGCTCGCCGGGAAAAGAACAGCGTTCCTTGCGGCGCTCCTCCTCCTGTTCAGCGCGGCTCAGACATGGGCGGTGAGGTTTCCCACCTCGGAGATCCTCGCCCAGTTTTTTCTCCTCTCCTGGCTCCTCTGCCTCCTCCGTCCTCGGGATGACACGAGCAACTTCTGGACTCTCCTCGGGGGAGTCTGCTTTGCAGAGGCGCTACTCACGGTGTTCACCGCAGTCACCCTTGTACCCCTCTTCATTGTGGTCATCTTCTGGCGCACCTGGGATGGATCGCGCAGGGGCTATCTGCTTTCGCTCATCCCGCTTGGGGGCGGCCTGCTCCATCTCGCCATCCAGGATGCGACGGTCTGCCGGTCGTATGCCGCGCTTCAGTTTCAGATCCTCCGCTCCGAGGGCCTTTCCCCCGCGTTGCTCCTCGCATCCGCGCTTATCCTCCTGCTCTCCCTCCTCTCCGCGCACAGATGGATGAAGCGGCTCCAGACTCGCCTTCGCCGCATCTTCGGAACGGCGGCATTCGGGGCGCTCCTCGGCTCCGTTCTGATCGGTCTCTTCGCATTCGCGTACTACCTGCGGCCGCTCCTCAGCGGCGCAGCGGACGTGCGCAATCTGCGTGAGCTCGGCTGGTTCCTCTATCCGCTCGCGGCGGGGAAATTTTATTTCCCCGCAGGTCTTTACCTAGCCCTCGCCGGAGTCCTGCTTTTCATCCGCGGACGATCAGACGAGAAATGGGGGGCGTTTATCTTCATTTCGCTCATCGCCTCCGTCATCCTGTTGCACAGGAAGATGATCTTTCCTTCCTATCCATGGGCGATGCGGCGCTACATGCCGCTTGTCTATCCCTCGCTCATTTTCTTCACGGCGTTCGCTCTGGCGCGGCTCTCCGGGCGAAAGGGAATAGGGACTCCGGCGGCGGTTGCGCTCGCGGCCCTCCTTATCCTCCCCACGCAGCGCACCTACGGGCGGTATGTGCGCCCCACGGAATTCTCCGGGACCATAGATTTCCTCGGGCGACTTGCCGGCCGGCTGGACCGCGGCGGCGTCTATATCTGCGAGGGGAGCGGGATGGCCGCGCCGCTCGACTGCGTCTACGGACTGGATATGCTCCATCTCCGCGCCCAGACACCCGAGAAATGCCGCGGGGTGGAGCGCGTGATCGGACAGCTCATCGGCACGGGGCGGAAGGTATACTACATTTCGCGCGACGGCTGGCCCATTTCCCGCACCCTCAATTTCATTCCCCTCTTTTCCCTGCCGCTCAGGACGGATCATCTCGACTATACCATCGGGGGCTTCTCGGGGAGGCGTGTTCCTCTTGAGATTGATGCGCGGGTATTTCGCGTTGCGCCGCTCGGCGGCTCCCCCGAGGCGGATGGGGAGAGCAGGACAACTGACATCGGTGAGGATTGCTTCGGCCTCATCGGAGGATTTGAGGAGATGATGCCTCTTTCGGGGAAGGAAGGCGGGAAAAGGGTCAAACGCTGGGGCCGGTGGACGCGGGGGGAGGCGGAGGTCGTGATCCCGACATTCGGATCGCGCAACGACCTTTCCCTTATTCTCAGGGCGTCGGCAGGGAGAGAGAGGCCGGCGGCCCAGGTGCCGGTTAAAATCTCTGTCGATGGAAAGGAAGTCGGGATCCTGGACATAGGGAGGGCGTGGGGCGAGTATGGGGTCACGTTCCCGGCATCGGCCCTTCCTGGCAATAGTGACAGGGCAGTCCTGAAAATATCCTGCCCTGTCTGGAATCCACCCGGGAATAATCCGGGGGGAGTGGGGATATGCATCGACTGGATCCGGGTCGCGCCGTTCAAAAAATAACCGCGGATTGGGCGGATGAAAACATTAAATCTTATTAACTGCTCGGGTGGTCAGAAGACAGAATCCAGGAGTCAGAATCCAGAATGGAAAAGCAAGAATACAGAATCCGGAATACAGAATTAAGAATAACGACATTTCAAGGAAACGTTTATCTCCTGTCTCCTGAATTCTGTATTCTGTCTTCTGAATTCTGGCTCCTGACTCCTGAATTCTGACTCCTGAGCAGTTACAAATCTTAAAGGATAATGTGATGCAAAAGAAAGCTGCTCTGCTCCTGTGCCTGCTCCTGGCGCTCGTTCTCTGCATGTGCGGGCGAACCTATGTGACGCTCGAGAACCGCTTCACCCGCGGAGAGGGGCGCCGCTACCTGCTCTCCATGAAGCTGGAGGGGACAACCCGCATCGCAGGGCTCCCGGGCCAGCGTGCAGCCTCCGAATCGCCGATGAAGATCGAGATGGAGCTTGCGTATGAAACGAGCGTGAAAGATGTCAACCCAAAAGGGATCGCGGAGATTGAAACCAGTTTCGAGCAATTCAGATCCCTGACGGAGAGCGGGGAGATGAAGATACGGATCGAGGCCGACGAGAAGGGGGCAAGGCTCATCCAGGGAGAGACAGTGACCAAAGACGCCCCCGGCCTCGACGGCATACGGGCGCTCTTTAAAAATCCCACGATTCTGACGATGGACAAACGGGGGAAAATCCTCTCAGTCACCGCGCCGGCGAGTTCGGAGGCGCTCTTGCCTCACACAGACCTCACGAGCCTCCTCACGCAGAGCCAGTGCCTCCTCCCCGAGGGTCCTGTTGCGGTGGGGAGTTCGTGGAGTGAGAAACGCGATATCATCCCGGGAGAGGGGACCGGCGTACTGGCCCCCACGGCCAAGGCCCTCGTTTTGAATGTCACATGCACGCTCGCGGGAATAGCGGAGCAGGCCGGCCGTCGCTGCGCGGAGATAAAACTCCGTGGAGACACCAACGTCGCGAACATTCCCCTCCAGATGTCCCGGACGGAGACCCCGCAAGAAACAAAAACGGTGCTTGACCGCCTGAACGAGAGCCTTCTCGGCGTTATCCACTTTGATCAGGAAAAGGGCTGTCTCCTGAACATGCATACTGATACGCAACAAGAGATGGCGATGACAACGACCCCCCTCACCGGCGAACAGAACTTGAAATTCACCGTGGAAACATCAATGAAGATCAGCATGGACGTGAAGTTGAAAGAATAGGCCCCCGCCCGATCCGGTTATATCAACTATTAATGTTTTTAACCGCGGATTATGCTGATTACGCGGATTCTTGTTTGGGCTCTTGCAGGATTTTTGTGAATAAGTAGATGGGAGGACGCTACATAACATCCTATTCGCAATTAAGATATTGCTGAGCCGCCATCCCGTATGCCCTCTCCCCTCCGAAGGGGAGAGGCATGGTGAGGGGTGAATCCGCATGGACCACCTTCACACCCCCACCCTCGCCCTCCCCCTTCGGAGGGGGAGGGGTATGGCCCACGTCCTTTCTTCACAAAAATCTGGCTTGAGCCCTTGTTTGTAATCCGCCCAATCCGCGAAATCCGCGGTTTCATGCCTTGATCTGCTGAAATTACCTATGTATATTTCTGAATAATAACCCGGACTAGACGCTCACCTTTTCGATGGTGCGGCGGAGGCGGCGGCAGAACTCCTCGCACATCATGATCGAAACCCCGGGGTACTCCCTGAGCATGTCCCTGAACTCCTGCTTGTAGATTGCGAGGGCCCTCACATCGCCGTCGGCAATCGCACTCGCCGAGCGGGGAGAGTCGTCAAAGAGCGCCATTTCACCGAAGTAGTCGTTCTCCTTGAGGGTCGCAAGGTGGACACGCTCCCCTGCCGCTCCTGACACGATGCGCACAACGCCGGAGACAATGATGTACATGCTGTCTCCCCGCTCCCCTTCTTTCACGATCTCGTCGCCTACGTGGAACGACTCTTCACGCGATATAGACGCGATCGCAAGCAGCTCCTTGAAGTGCAGGTGCGAAAAGATCGGAATCCCTTTTAGCGTCAGAACCTTTTCCATGAGGTCTTCCACGGATTGTCCTCCTTTTACCTTCAACCCCTCCTCCACCTTCGATGCCATCTCCCGCAACCGGGCAGTGAGCGCCGGACTTCCTTTTTCTCGCGCTTCGGCTATACACATCAGCGCACACATTTTTTCAGCGGTGTTCTCCGATTTCAACATCTCCTCGAGCACGGCGCCGAGATCCATCGCCTCGGCGCCGTAGTATCCCTTCCCCGCGGCACATTTCATCTCGATCGGCAGATCCTCGAGCAGCGGGAGCAGGCGGCGGGCGAGATAAGGGGTGAGCACATCCTCAAGCGCCTCGAGGGCGTGCTCCCGTACCGACTCCTCGCGATCGTGGTAGCGTTCGAGAATAAACTGCATACGGCTGCCCTTGAGGAGCAGGCCGAGTGCGCGAAAAATCTCATAGATCGCCTCGCCAAGTCTATTCTGGAGCAGCAACGAGACAACCTCGCAGGACCTCCCCGCCGGAAGCTCATCGAGCACCCGCATCCGCGCAACCGTCCGGTACCCCTCGCGCACCTTGTCATCGATGAAAGCCAGCAGTGTCTGCTCCTTGACGCCGAGCTGGTCGAGGATCCCGATCAACGCCGTCCGCGTGAAAAGCCCCGCGGCGGGAAGCGCTTCCGTGAGCAGCGGGATCGCCCCCTCGCCCTGGCGGACAATGAGCGATCGCGCGGCCGCGCGCACCGCCCCGTCCTCATCGCCGAGCAAACGAATCACACGCCGGGCCGCCCCCGGCGTGCCGAGGGCATCGAGTCCCTCGACAGCCTTGAGCCGGACAATCGCCTCCCGGTCGTTGAGGAGCCCCTCCCACATATCGGCGGCTGCATCGACGCCGAGCTTCCCGACCGCGAGCGCGCACTCCGCCCTCACCGCAACCTCCCGGGAATCGAGGAGCGGATAGAGCTGCGGCAGGACCTCACGATCTCCCGTCTCTCCAATAAAATACAGCGCGCTGCATACCTCGTCTGCCTCATGCGAATGAAGCTTCGAGAGAGCCCACGCCTCGTCAACATTCTCGCCCACCGCCTTTAGCCCGAGGATCGATTCCGCGACGAGCTGGGGGTTCTCACTCTTCGCCCATTTTCGAAAGAGGTCCCGCCCCCTCTCCGGAGCAACCCTCCGCACAATGCGCGCCACCTCTGTCCGCGCGGCCTCATGGACCCTGTCGGCGACGCAGAGCATAGCCTCCGCAACCTCCCCCGGAGGCGCCGCCCCGACGATTCTGAGCATCTCGATCTGTACCGCTCCCTCGCGGCGGGGCAGCTCGGCGCAGACGAGCTCCGGCCACCCGGGAATCCCTGACTGGCTCAGGAGCCTCGCCGCCATGAGGGCGGTCCCGGCATCCTCGCTCGAGAGGCCTTTCGAGAGCAGTCTCACGCTCTCACGCGTCATGAGCGAGCAGAGGTCGCGGCTCTCGAGTTCGGCGAAGTTCACATGTTTCTCGCTCAGGCTGCGGTAGAGGATCGCGGAGTAGGAGCGCCGCAGGAAATAGGTGGAAAGAACCCATAGCAGCGCAAAGACCGGTCCCACAAGCGTGAGGCTATGCGCGGGGATGAAGAGGATCAGCACCCATAGCATCCCGCTCCCCGCCAGCTCGCCCAGTCTCCGGACAGCCCCCTGCACCAGCGCGCTCACCCTGCCGCGGAACTCCATCGGGATGATGTTGTAGAGCATCTGGCATCCGGGCTTGTAGAATGCCGCATCGATCACCTCAAGGCTCGCATCTCCCACAATCGCCGTGGGCATCCGGAAGTGGAGGCAGAGAGCCACAAAGCTCAGAAAGTATCCGCAGGGATACGTGAAAAGGACATTGACGATCCCGTAGCGCCTGAAGACACTGCCCGCGCACACGATCTGAAAGATAAGGACGAGGAGATTGTACGAGCCGTTGTATATGCCGAAAAACCCGAGGAGCGACGACTCCGAACGAAAGGTCTGATTTGCGAGGTATTTGAATATATACTCGAACAGCGGCCCCAGGATGCCGGGGAGGAGGGCAAGGAGCATGAGGTAGTTCAGAAGCGAGGAGCCGCGGATCTGGAAGAGCTCCCTCCTGAAGAACTTGCCGAGGGAGGCGATCGTAACTTCCTCCTTGGGAGAGTAGCTGAGAGGCGAGAGTCGGGCAACCTGGCGGCGGCCGAAGCCTATGAGCAGGTAGGAGATGAGCATTCCCGCCGCGGAGAAGAGCACCACATTATCCGTTCCCGTGACCCGGGCGATCTGCGCGCTGAGCATGCTCCCGGAGATTGTGCCCAAAACCGCCCCTCCGCCAATGAGTGGGAAGAGCCTGCGCGCCTTGCGCGTCGAGTAGATATCAGATGCGAGGGTCCAGAAGACGATGAAAAAGACATACTTCATCTGCTTGACCGCGATGTAGGTCACCGGATACGCCAATGGCAGGCCTGAGAGGATCAGGAGCCTCAACCCCGCGAGGGTGACTGCATACAGGAGCAGGAGCTGTGAGACGAGGCGAGTGCGCGCGCAACGGTCCACCACGCGATGCAGCAGAAGCAGGAGAACCAGGAATACCAGGGAATTTAAAAAAAACGTCGTCGGCAGATATCGGACCCCGTAGCGCTTTAAGAACACAGTGGCAGAAAAATTCTCATTGAGGATCTGGCAGAACTGGAAGAGCGCGATGGTCCCCATCATGAGGAGCAAGAGAGGCTGCTCCTGGCGCCGTGTCCGGAGCACTCGTTCCAGCGAGAGCTTCATCGGGAGCTTTCCCCCTCCGCACGCGCTCCATTGTCCCCGGCGGGCGCGATCCCGAACTCCCGGAGAATGCTGTGCCGCCGATCGAGCAGAGTCCGGAAGATATAGTCCGAATCCTCCTTCCTCGTATACGACGCGAGATTAACCACTGTGCGGATCTGATCTTCGCTGTATCTCGCCAGCAGGCGCGCCGCCCAGAGGCCGTCATCCCTCGTCATGGCCATCCATGCCATGTTCGGATAATTCGCCCTGTAGCAGAGCGCGCTCACGTTGCTGTCGAAGAAGCCTACCGCCTCGCTGTACGTGGTAGTGTTCTCCTGGTACGGCCTCCGGATCAGTCCCAGGAGCCTGAGCGGGCGCTTCACCGGCCAGGAGAAGAACTCTCCGAAATCGACATAGTGTTCCCAGCCATCCCTGGGCTCCTTGGTGCGCACATTCCAGCTTCCGAGCGAACCCCCGAAATCGAAGATGTAGTATCGTACGAGGGGCACCCCCTCCACATCCACCACACTGATTCCCGTATTATGGTCCACCCAATCGGTGTTGTGGATCCATGCCCCGAAAACCTTGGTGGCCCTGATCTCGCGGCGATCCCTGAAGGCGTGGTATGACCAGTGCCCCTTGTAGCCCTCGACGAGCCTGGTGACGACCCCGCGCTTGCCGTCGAATTCCGGATTGCCCGTCCCCTGGATTGTAATGATCGCGCTCAGGGGGACATAGTAGCCCGCCATACGCACCAGGGTGCCCCCGACCACCTCGGCGCTCGTCTCCTGCTCCTGCATCATCGGCGGATCGATGATGCAGATGTAGTCCCATCCCCGCTCATCCTTGGCAAGAAATCCCTCGGACTTCCCCTCTCCCTTCTTCCCGGTGATCGTGAGCTTCCCATGCGGTTTCACGAGCGTGTCCGCCTCGATGAGCTCGGCGGGAGTAATCGATGCGATGTCGGTGTTGATGAAGAATGCCGAGTCGGGAACACCCCCGTCCCGTGTCAGATCCCCCGCTTGTTTCGGAAGACGCACAAACCTGCGCACCATCCTCCGCGGATCGATCACACGAAGAAAATCCCAGTAGATGCTGTTGGCGAACCAGGACCCGTCAATAAACCAATCCCCGAATATGTCCTCCGTCTCTCCCCTCTTCCCGATAAAGGTCCTGTAGTCGATCTTATCCCTTACGAGATCCTGGCTCAGCTTCCCGCAGCGCTCCCGGAGTTCCGCGCGCCGCCCGGAATCGGTGGATGCGGCGACTTCGCTCTTGCACTTCGAGAATCCGGCGACGCGCTTCATGATTGCATCGACTTTTTTGTCGGGGTCCCACGCGGCATGGAGACTCCCCACCACTATCATCGCCAGTACGATAACTATTCCTGTATCTCTCCGCTTCATGATTATCGTTTCCTCCCCTGGGTGTGATTAGCCCTCGCCGGCGTTCGCCGCCGGGTCCTGACTGAAAAATTGCGCAAGCGCGCCATAGAGCTCCGCATGCTTTTCCTTGAGTTCGACCGGGCGTTCGAAAAAATACTCCACGGAGACCGCGAAGAACTCCGCCTCATTCTCGGCTGCGTAGAAACAGAGGAGCGACCGGTTGCTCTCCACCTTTTCCATCTCCCGATGGATCAGTGTGAGCCAGGCCCCGCTCGCCGCCGGATTGAGCATTCGGGGCAGGCCGGTTGCCTGCCCCGCCCGAATATCCATCAAGTGCGCGAACTCATGCAGCACTACGTTGTCGCCTCTCCATGGCTCGCGCCAGCCGTCGAGGAGCGCCTCACGCGAAATAATGATCGGCCCCTGCCCATGGGCCTTGCCGAGAAACGGTCCCCGGCGCGTGAATCTGAACTCCTCATCGAAACTACCCGGGTACACGAGGATCGTGTGGCCGCGCGGGAGTTCCCACTCTGGCTGCCCGTTCAGGAGCACCGCTGCCCCCGCTGCGATAAGCACCCTGACCTCATCGGTGACCTCGGCGCCCCCCACCCCCTCGATCCTTCGCTCGGCGAGGAAGTAGCGCACATCATCCTCAAAGCGCCTGCGGTGCCGGTCATCGAGACCGCGGTAGAATCGCACCTGCTCGCGCAGAATCTTCCTCCATTCGCCGGGGAACTCCTCCCGATGCAGCCGCAACCGCCTCATGGGGCGCCTCAGCGCCATCCATGTGTACAGCGCCAGGACAGGAACCGCACTGAGAGCCCATGCCGGATGCAGTGATCCCGAAAAAACCACCGCGACGCTGAACGCAATCACCGCGACAAGCGCGCCGTGGAGAAAAATGTCCGCTGTAGGTATCGCACGCATGAGAACTACTGTGTAAAGTGTATAATCAGCTGTAAGCGGCAAGCTGTAAGCAATAAGTATTTTGTTTGTAGCTTATGGCTTATCACTTACCGCTTTCCATTGTGTAGCAGTATGCAGTTTTCCTGGCTACTAACCACTGCCCCGCTGCTTCTGTTTCTTTGTAGCGTTATGCAGTTTCCCTAACCCCTAGCTACTAACTACTGCAGTTAAAGTCTGCCCGACTTGAGGATTCCGAATATGAGCCAGAGGCCCAGGAGCCCCGCGAGCAGGAACCCCGCCAGCCCGAAGAGCGGGAGGCCGAGGATGTGCGGCCCCTTGTCGCTCAAGGTCACGAGCGACGATCCGATGATCAGGGCGGCGACGATGAGGCCGAAGGAAAGCCTGTTACTCGACTTATCCATTTCGGCGATGAAGGTGTCGAGTCCGCGGTGCTGGAATTCGAGCTTGAACCGCCCCTTCGCGGCCTTCCGTAACATGAGCTGGAGATCGCCGGGGAGCTCCCGCAGCAGGCCGAACAGGTCACCCGCCATTTCCTCGATTTTCCACTTGATTTGCGCCGGCCTGAGTTTTGAGAGAATGTACCCACGCGCATACTCCCGCGCCACTGCGATCATGTCGAACTCCGGATCGAGTATGCGCCCCACACCCTCCATATTGACGACCGCCTTTCCCAGGAGCACGAGATCCGGGGGCATTTTCAACTGGTAGCGCGACGCGATGGAGATCGTCTCGTTGAGTATGTGGCCGAGGTTGATCTCCTTGAGGGGGCGACCCGAGTAGCCCTCGATGATGTAGGCGAGGTCGGATTTGAAAGACTCCTCATCGATCTCCTCCTCGGAGGTGCGCAGCCTGAGCAGGTGGTGCGCGGCCTTCGCGGCGTCCCACTCGGCGATCGCGAGGAGCATGCCGGCGAGTTCCTCGAGGTGCTCGCTGCTGAGCCGTCCCACCATGCCGAAATCGATTAGCGCGATGCGCCCGTCCGGAAGGACGGAGAAATTGCCCGGGTGCGGATCCGCGTGGAAAAACTTGTCCACAAAGACCTGCTTGAGGAAGGCACGCGCGCCGTTGAGCGCAACCTTCTTCACGTCGATGTCCATTTCCTGCAACCGGTCGTGATCGTCAACACGTATCCCCTCGATGTCCTCCATGACGAGCACCCGGCTGGAGGAGAAGTCCCAGAAGACCTTCGGAATGCATATCTCCTTCTCATCAGACAAGTTGCGGCGGAACCTCTCCGCATTCCTCGCCTCCACCAGGAAATCGATCTCCCTCGCCATCATCTTGCGGAAGAACCTCACGAGATCCGCCGGGCAGAACGCCCTGCTCTCGTGGATGTAGCGCTCGAGCCCGTTTGCGAGCGCCTCGAGAATATTGAGATCGGTGGCGATCTGTTTCTGGATTCCGGGGCGCTGCACCTTCACCACCACTTTCTCCCCGGAGCGGAGGACCGCCCGGTGAACCTGGGCCATCGAGGCTGCGGCCATAGGCTCGGGATCGAATTCAGCGAACATCTCCTCGGGCCGGCGGCCAAGCTCAGCAATGATGATTTCGCGCGCGGTATTGGTCGGAAAGGGCGCCGCGCGATCCTGAAGCTTTGTGAGCTCGCGCACGACATCCGCGGGAATCAGGTCGACTCTGGTGCTGAGAATCTGGCCGAACTTGACGAAGGTGGGACCGAGCTCCTCAAATGCAAGCCGTAAGCGCTCGCCGATGTTGAGCGGTTTGGCGGACTCGCGGTGTTTCAGGAATCTGTTGACGAGAGGAAGGTGGTCTGCAAGCTTGAGTTCGTACACAAAGTAGCCGAAGCCATGACGGAAGAGTACCGCCATGACTTGGCGGAACCTGACGAGCTCGTCGCGGCGCCTGATCAGAGACAGATATCTCATTGAGCCCTACGCGCACCCTTCCCCGCCGGGGGGGACAACAGCTATTTCTTCGCCTTTAACTTCCTCTCGAGGCTCCTCAGGCGCTTCTCCATCTCCTCCATTTTGTCAGAGGTGGCAAGATGCATCTTTCCGAGAAGTGACGAGAAACCTTTCTCCAGTGTCTCCTCCAGGTCCTTTCGCCGCTGCCGGGCGGACCGTGAGAACGATTCCATGATCTTCTTCGCCTCGGCCTTGCTCACCTCACCCTTCTTCTCGAGCTCCTGGATGGCATTGGCAAGCGTCTCCCGGGTGAATTCAGCCGCCCCCATCCCGATGAGAAGACCTTTCTTGAGCAACTCCTTCATGCCGACCTCCTTTTTTATAGAAAGTAGTTAGTAGCTAGTAGTTAGGGATAACGTTCCCTTGTGCGGCCTTCGGCTGCAGCTACATGCTCCACCGTGGATGGATCCGTCTTCGGCAGACCAAACCAAAACGCCCATGCAAAAATACACCGAGGTTAAGAAACCAGAACCTAACTACCAACTACTAGCTACTTCTTCTAGTTTCCCCATTTCTCGAGCCCGAAGAGCCAGTCCAGGGAACATGCGTACCTTCGCGCAAAGAGTATCCGGAGCGCCATCGCGAAGAAGACAAGATCCCTCACGAGAAGGTCCGCCGCCGCACCGGGTTTTGTATGCGCAAACGAGAAGCAGCCGCAGTCGAATTCGATCCCCCGCATGAGGTTGTAGGTGAGCGCAACGATGAATACCCAGAGACAGAGCGAGATTACCAGCGCCGACCCCCTGCACAGGAAACCCAGGACGAGGAAAATACCCGCGATCAGCTCGATGCCCGGCAGCACGATCGCGAACAGGTTGATTGTAAAGGCAGGGAGTATCTTATACCCATAGATGATCTTGCTGAATGCGACAGGGTCCGAGAGCTTATGCAGGCTGGCGTAGACGAACATTCCTCCCAGAAAGAGGCGCAGGACCAGCACCGTCGAGTGATGGAAAAAAGAGGAGAGTCTGTTTCTCATTTTTGCTCCTCCCCCTTTTCCAGGGAGGACCCGGCCGCTTTCCACTCCCCCAGGCCGCCGGCGAACACGCATACGTTACCAATCCCTCCCTCGCGCAGTTTCGCAGCTATTATGTGGGACTCGTCACAATCCATTCCCTGGCAGTAGACAACCACTTTCTTGCCTTGTGCAACCCCTTCGGAAATCTCACTCAGACGATCAGGGAGCGTATCCTCCGTCACGGAGCGGGCCCCCGGGATATGATCCTCCAGGAACGCTTCGCGTGGCCGAGCGTCGACAAACAGCGCCCCTTCCAGCAAAAGGCGCTGCGCGTCCGAGAGATGGATTTCGATATTCCCGTGAGTAGATGCGTGCGCTCCGCCGGGCGAAGGAACGCCGTACGCCTTGTTCCATTCGCCGAGGAGGGGGATACTGCGGGAGGAGAACGTATTGCTGAGGACGCCCGCAAAGCATCCGGCAATGATCACCACCATCGCCTCGTAGAGTGACCGTCGGATCTTGCGATCCCTATTCAACATGAGCGGTGCAAGATAAGTCATGGCAACTCCGCGTGTCAGTGCTATTATTGCATATTATCATGGCTTGACAAGCATTTCTGTTGCCTCGCGCGACTCCCTTTGCCGCTCAGGTGAGATCTCCTGTCATTTTAGCAAGGCTTTTTGCTTTCAAAATTCTTAACTCGTTGTTTCGCAATATATTGTTGTATCGTTTAAGCTTAATGTAGGACACAGATGAACACAGTAATGCCAATCATGCCGGGGGCTGCTGACTTTGTCCGTACATACAGATTTCCTATGATCACAAACAACCGTTGGATTTGTAACTTTAAGCACACTTTCGAAAGATATTTACGACGCTATCGGGAAAGATCGGATCATCGATTAGCTTTCTGATTTTTGTCGGGACACGTTCGGGGGTTATTTGAACATTGCGTAATTCCTCGCGCGCGAGTGCAACGTCAAGGTCGGCGAAGCGCTCTTCTAATGTGGAATAGCCGTTGAGCAAGATCTGTGTGTAGTGGGGATTTTCCAGGTTTCTTACCAAAGGGGTATCAGCAAGCATGGCGTGCAGAGTTTTGCCCATGGATGTATTTCCGCTTTTTCTGCGGTTGCCACGCCTCAGATCGCGGAAGAAGCGTTCCATGATGTTATTGGTCCGCTGCGGTTGAATGATGATTCTCCCCTGAGGGGTTTCGACGATGATCGGATCGGCAAAGAGTTTTTGCCAGTAGTGATCAATTTGAGCGATCATCTTTTGGTAAGCCGGATTGGTTGCATACTGCGGAGCGGACACTACTCGCGCGCGGAATTTGCGAACCGCTTTCTCGATGCCACCCATATCGGCGTTGAGGTCGCCCGAATTCAGTCCTTCGGACCCGTGCGGTGGGGCGATGCGCATGGCCTTGCGCAATTGATCAAAGACCTTGATCTTCGCATCAATCTGATCGAGCGTGCGTTGCAGGCTCGTATCGAAGAAAACCGGCTTCAGTTCACAGGCAAGTTTGAACAAGGGCTTATTGTCCTGCCATTCGCCGCGCAGGTGGATGTCTTTGATCTGTTCGATCTGTGTGTAAATGGTGCGTAGTCGGTTGGCAAAGACCACATGCGGACGATCAAACGGAAAGCCATATCCCCGTCCCTGATGCTTACCGGCCAGCGCCCATTGAATGAGACTGTACGCGCTCAGAATGGGGACCTCTTCGATGCAGGAACCGGCGGGGGCCTGGTTCGTAATGCGCTGAATAAAGGCGTCCAGTAACGGCGGGTTCTGATCCATTACCATCTTCAGCCGTCTGGCATGATACCGCAATTTACCCGTGATCCCGTGCCGGCGCAAACGATTTCGAATCAGGTCGTATTCCTGCCCGAAAAGGTCTTGACCGATATCCCGCAGGAAATGATAGTGGCACACGAAATCAGGGGTGTTTGGGAAGACGATTTTGATCGCGCGCAGAATTCCGCCGCCCATGTCGTGGATTAAAGCCAGGGGCGAACCGAAGCGCGATTTCATCTCCTTGATGAAAGGAATAATCTGCTCGGCTTTTTCCGAAGGCAGCTTCACATTGCCCAGCACAATCTCCGAAAGGGAGTCCAGTCCACTCATCAGCACGGGCGCGCCGCCCTCACAGTTTCCATCCAAATGGAAGATAGAGCCTCCTTTTTCATGCATCGCCTCCCGAATTTTCGGCGTGCACTGGCGATGGGACAGCGCCAGATACACGATGAACTTCTTCCCCAAATACTCTACTTCGCTGGGGCTGATCGAAACGTTGCGCTCCCGTAACGCCTCGACGATTTCCCCGACAGTGCGATGGCTTCGGAAAAGCGCCAGGCCGACAAAAACGATTACGTCATAACCGAAACGGCATCGCTCAGGCGCCAGGCGTGCCAGTTCATTCGAAGCGTAGACCGCGTGGTTCTCACAGTCTGCGCACTGCCGCAGCGTTTCGTGTGCGGTAAACTCGCCAATGGACATCGTGGTCGCCGTCTTCATCTGTGTCTTTCGCACCGTTAGCCGCGTCGCGCACACTGGACATGTGGTCTGCTCCGGCTCAAAACGCAACGTCGGCCGTTCCGCAAACAGAACCGGCGCTGTGTTCTCCTTCCCCAACCTCTCCATGTAAGTGTTCAGCGTGCGTAAAGTCTTCATCGCACTATATCCGTACTTTTTTTAACCCATGTTGCTCAAAAAATGAGTTAATGCTCTCGGTCGAAACCGTCAGCTGTCTCCGCGCCTGAATGTGCGCGGCGATCTGATCCGCCCTCAACTGCGGCTGCTTGATGCATTCGACCAGCACCCAAACCGCTACCTGGGCGCTGAGCGGCGCTGCCGCCGCCGTCGGCTGGCGAGCTTCCAAGGCCACCCGTTGGCGTCGATTGATCCAGGACTGCGGAGACAAGTACCGAAACGCCCGCCCAACTCGAATCCGATCCAACCGTCCTCCCTGGTACATGCTACTCAAAACCCCATCACAGGGATGGTGCAACTTGCCGCCCAGTTCGCCGGCGGATAGTCCCGTCGAACTCTTGTCGAGCAGAGATCGAATCGTGGCGATCAGACTTCCATGTCGGGAAAACCCGATCGCCTTGTAGCGCCAAAGACCATCACGGTCGAAAACCGGCTGGGAACGTGACGTGTACCACTTGCCATTGTCACTGTAGCTGCGAAAATAACCGATCTGTTTCAGGAATCGTCGCACCGAAATCTGCGCATAACCAAGCGCTTTGGCCAATTCGGTCAACATCCAGCACGGGTGGCGTTCCAGTAACTGTCGCAGCTGATCTGTGGGTTTTTCGGGCATCGTAGTCCTCCATGATAGAGTATGCAGTTATAGCCACTATCCGCCTAATTATTCCATACTCTATCATGACTCCGCTACCTGTCAACCCCTTTCTGTAAAAAAGCCAACCCTCTTCCGATTGGGACGATTGAACCGATCACGATACCAATCAGTCACTTACGACAATAAATCCCTTCTTCGTGCTTTGCCGTCAAACTCTTGCTTCAATCCTCTGATGATAGAGTATGAAACTGGCATTCGTCGTAACTCCTTGATAATCAACCACCCAACGGTTGTTTGTGATCATAGCGGATTTTTATTATAACCACGGATAAACACGGATTAACATAGAATCACGTAACACAATCTGTGTTCATCCCTGCCGCCGGGCAGGCGGGGTTATCTGTGTTCATCTGTGATGATCGTCTAAGCTTAATGCGCGACACAGATGAACACAGATCCCGGAATGCCGGAAATTCAAACTAAAAATCCCCCGCTTGGCATTAAGTAGTACGCGGTAAGCTATACGTAAAATGCTTACAACTTATTGATTACAACTTACGGCTGGTAAGGGGTCACTTATGGGTGGTACATTGCTGAATATGTCATTCCTGCGAAAGCAGGAATCCAGGTTTCATAATGGATCCCCGCTTTCGCGGGGATGACAAGCGAAATGGATACCACCCATAAGTGACCCCTTACTACGGCTGGCTGAATTTGGTTGCGGTGAAAGCCTGGCTGTGCTATTTTCAAGTAGATGCTATGAGCAAACTCGGGCGATTGATACTAGTTACACTGCTTCTCTTGCACGCCGCTTTTGCGCTCGCCGGGTGTCAATCAACCCGGCAGAAGTGGGAAGATGCCAAATACTACCTCCACAACGAGGTCGTGCGATGGTAACATTCTCGGTTCCCCACTCGTTCTCGGGAGCCTTCGCATCCAATCCCGGTGCGTTCTTGCCCCGCTGTCGGGGGTAAGCGACCTCCCCTTTCGCCTCATCAACCGCTCCCTTGGATGCGAACTCGCATTCGCCCAGATGATCAACGCGCGTGCCCTCATGCGCAGCAATTGGAGAACCGTTGCGATGCTCGCCTCAAGCCATCTCGACAGGCCGCTCGGGGTGCAGCTTCTGGGCGCGGATACTGAGGCAATCGTTTCTGCAGTGCGAAAACTCCAGGATTTTGATATCGACTTCATCGACATCAATGCCGCGTGCCCGGCACGGAAGGTGGTGAAGAGGGGCGAGGGCGCATACCTCCTCACAATGCCCCGCGCGCTCGAGGATCTGCTCCGGGCCGCGGTGCGGTGCTCCCGCATGCCTGTCACGGTGAAGATCCGCACGGGATGGGATACCAGCACGCGCAACGCCCGCGAGATCGCCCGCTGTGCCCGGGATGCCGGCGTGACCGCCATCTTTATCCACGGTAGGACGCGGGCGCAGGGGTATTCGGGCGACGTGGACTATCGGGCGATTCGCGAGGTAAAGGAGGAGGTGGACATTCCCGTCATCGCGAGCGGCGACGGGCTGTCCCCGCAGCTTATCAAGAAGATGTTCGACGAAACGGGGTGTGACGGCGTGGCGATCGCGCGAGGAGCCCTGGGTAATCCATGGATATTCCGGCGCGCGGCTCAGTTTTTTTCCTGCGGGACAGTTCCGCCTCCGCCCGCGCCTTCGGAAATCGCGCACGTAATGCGCGTGCACCTTGCTGCCTGCTCCGAACAGTACGGCGAAGAACAGGGCCCCGTTATTTTCAGGAAGCACTTTACCTGGTATACGAAGGGTCTTCCCGGCGGAAAGGCGCTGCGCCAGAAGGCGTTCTCAACCCGCACCATGGAGGAGATGGCGCGCATTATTCAAGAAGTCTGTTCTGTTTCCTGAGTTTCTGCCTGCACAGCTCCCGGTGCCTGATAATGACCGAATCATCCAGATAGGCCGGACTCAATTGCGACGCCTTCCCATAGGCGTCGAGCGCCTTCCCAAATTCGCCCCGTTGCTCATAGATGAGCCCCATCCCGATATATACGCTGGCGGCATACACAATATCCTTCGTCAAGTCCATCGCCTTCTGGAGCTCGACAAGAGCCTCATCGTTCCTACCGGTGAGCCGGTACACGTTGGCGAGGTTATTGTGCGCGGATGCGAAATTCGGGCGCAGCTCCAGTGCCTTCCTTGCGGCATCCTCGGCATCTTGATACATGCCGATCCGCGCATAGGCGATGCTGAGGTTATTGTATGCGTCGGCGTTCGAGGGATTGCGCGCGAGCACCGATTTCCAGAGAGAGAAGCTGCTTCCCCACACGGTATTCCTGGAAATGGTAAGGAGCATAAGACAGGTGATCATGGCGGTGATGGCGAGAATAGTTCCCCTCCCCACGAAAGCGGAACGCCGGCCCGACATCCAGGAACCCGCGAGGAGGGAAAGGGCCGCGACCGGAAGGTAAAGGTATCTGTCCGCCTTGACCACATTGGTGGGGATGATCTGAAGCACGGGAAGAAGAGAGAGTACGGCCCACAGGGTACAGAAGGAGAAAATCGGAGAGCGTTTTCGCGCCGCCAGGGCACCTGCCAGAAGTGCGAGCCAGATGAGAAGCGGGAATACACAGCTCATCTCTCCCAGCCGGGAAGGCAGTGAGACGACGTAGAGCGAGTTCAGGCGCACCGGGATCAACAACATCCTGAGGTAATCGCCCATCACCTTGAGCACCGCGAGGAAAGTCATGAATGCGCTTCCACCATGGTAAGGCAGGCTCGTCTCATTATGTGGATCAAGGAAAACAGTGGCGAGCGCGGTGATGAGCAGAGGGAGGACATAGGGAAGTTTGTTCCGGATCGATTCCGCGACTCTGCTCCTGCGGGGACCAAGCAGCAGGTCGTAAAGTACCAGTGCGAGCGGGAGCGTGACAGTGAACGGTTTGGCCCAGAGCGCGCAGAGATAGAAAAGCGCGCTGAGCCAGATGAATCGCGCGCCGCCGGACCTTGAGAAGCGGATGTAGGAGAGAAAGGCGAGGAGGTAGAAGAGCATCCCGAGTCCGTCCTTTCGGCTCGAGAGCCAGGCGACCGATTCCACGTGCAGGGGGTGAAGCAGGAAGATCGCTGCCGCAAGAAAGCCTGCGCGCGAATCCCTCAGCAGGCCGAGGCATATGTAAAAAAACGTGAGCACGCTGAGGGCGTAGAGCATGATGTCGGTGAGGTGATATCCAATTGGGTTGAACCCCCAGTAAAGATGATCCAGTGCGTGCGAGAAGACGGTCAGCGGAGGGTAACTGATATGGAAGTTCGCGAGCATGAAGAGCAGATCAAGGGATCGGATCCCCTTGTTCTTCACGATAAGATGCTCGTCGTCCCAGTTGGTGAAGAAGTTCCCGGGTATGTTGGCGTATGCCACACACACCAGCATCACCAGCGCAATAATCGTGACAACCTTCCTCATTTGGTGTCAGAACTCCCTTATTCATTGCACGCAAAAGTATTATGACTTAATTATTACCTGATCGGGGGCGGCCCGGTGGTTTTTTCTCTGTCCTTAACACGTCCTTCTGAAGTCCCTCCAGATAGCTATCAGAACTAAAATGGCTCTGGCCGCCAAGGCTTTTCCTGATAAGAGCCGCTTTGCTTTCCTCTAGCGGAACCGAAACGATCCTTTTGTAGTTCTCAATTCTCTCTGCCATTGTTCGCCCCAGACTCAAGAAAGTTGGATTATCTTCCTTATCGATCAATTCATCTTCCTCCATTATTACGTTCGCGCGATAGCTTGAATAATGGTATTTACCCGGATGATCTACCAGACCGGCCCGCACCGGATTTTGCTCGATGTAGCGCATGAGCGCCAAAAAATAGTCATCAGTACTGACAATGGGACTCTTAAACCTTCCTTGCCAGACATGGCCGGAGGATTTGTATTTATGGTGATAGCGACGCGTATGCGCAATGGTTATTGCCTTCATGATATCGCTCACGGTACCCATGGAAGAAGTCTTGATCAAAAGATGAATATGATTTTTCATAAGGCAATAGGCGAAGATCTTAAAATTAAATTTATGCTTATATCTTTTTAGGATGCCAAGGTAGTGCAGATAATCGTGGTCTTCCAGAAATACATCCTGACGATTATTGCCGCGATTGAGGATGTGATGATTCAGATTCGGCAGATGTATTCTGATGGGGCGTCCCATACACTAAGCATATCAAAAAAGGCGCCAGAGCAATAATTAATTTATATTGCATTGCGGCACAAGCAATTATCGAGTTCTGACACCAAATATACGTCAGCGTATGGTGAACTCCATCGAGTCGAGCGCAAAGGCATTCGCCGCCGATGGCGCAGCGCCCGCGGGCATGAGCCCGGCGTATATGGTCCACACACCTGCGGGTATACCATCGGGGATTTGGGTGCGGAGCAACGTACCCTCCGTCCTTTCGCTGATGAGAATCTTTTTTGCATACGCGCCCATGCCTTTTTTGATTTTGTTCGGCGCCAGGGAGAAGAGGGCGCCGGAGCCAGCAGGCCCTGCTATCACAGCATAGGCATCGCACACAGTATCAGTCGGCTGGGCCGTGAAATTGATAAGAATCTCATCCCCCGTAGTGAAGCTCTGTCCGTTACAATTCAGTTGAATTACCTCCTGCCGAGGCACCGGTGTCGATTCCGGACCGGCTGGCGCGACAGGGTTTACCTGGTACAAATCCGGGAGACTGGTGCTGCCGGAGAGGCCAAGGTAGCCCAGCGCGAGTTTGGCCGGCGTGCGTGTAACGGGAGCGAAGGATTGGTCCCTTCTGTACATCGAGAGAATCGTGAACCCTCCGGTTGTACCCAGGCTCAGGGTTGTGAACTGGGACAGGGGGGCAACTTTATAGATCTTGCCGTTGTTGGCGTCTGATACAAAGAGTGCGCCCGAAGAGTGCCACGCCACGTCATATCCGCCATCAAGACCATCCGCAATAACGGAGGCAATCCCCTCTCCCAGCACAGTGTGGCCCGCGAGCGCTCCGCTCAGCGCTGCAGCCGAGAACCGGAGAACGGTGAAATCGCCCGGCTGTACCGGATAGTTGGCTTTGCCCTTCACATAGTAGAGATTCCCCTTGTCATCCACGTCTATCCCGCCTGAATAGGTGGAGGAAACCGAAACCACCTCCGTGAGAAGCCTCGTTGCCAGATCCAGATAAAATATCTTGTTGGTGGAACCCCCCGCAGCAAACGGATTCGCGCTGATATAACAATGGCCATTGTCAATGAACGCCAGATCGTAGGTGCCATCGAAACTTCCCGATGCGGGCACGAGATCGCTCACGGAATAATTGGATAGATCCATCCGCTTTATTTTATATTCGTATGTCGCGAGCGAGAACTCCTCGAAGAGCATGGTGTTTCCGTCGGGGCTCACCTTGACGAAGGCTCCGAACACAGGCTGCCCCGCATCGTAGACCTTGCGCGGCGTTCCGGGATTGCCATCCCCATTCGCATCGATAATCGCAACATACGCATTATGAGCCGCCATCGGGTCGGTATACATGCCGATAATATCGCCGTTGGGGAGGCAATCAAAGCCGCCCATGAAATCCTGACCGAGCCCCTTGACCTCATACCCCTCCGGAACCTGAACTGCACCCTGCGCCATGACAGTCCACACCCCCAGTAATGCTGCGGCAAATAGCGTGATTCTCATTGTCTCCTCCTCTCTGTTGCTTTGTTATCCGATCAGGATCTATGCACACCCCGAAGCAAGAGCCTCAAAACCGAAAATAAAAAGGCCGGCTCCTAAGGAAAGGAAGAACCGGCCCAATAAACCCATCGGACTTCTCCTGCCCCGAAGAAGATTTCCCTGAGGTCTCCTGGCTTGTGGCACTCGGACAATCGCGGGCCTTCCCAATGCAGCAACCTTTACGATCGACTGCATCAGTGACGCGCGACCACTGGTCACCACTCACAGTTGCGGGGGCAGCAGCGGATTCTCACCGCTTTCCCTCATGCACTCCTCACTCAAAGATCTGCGCTTATTATACGACATCACCATTACGGGTCAACATGTTTTGTACTAAGGACGTAAGGGGTCACTTATGGGGGGTACATTGCTGAATATGTCATTCCTGCGAAAGCAGGAATCCAGATTTCATAGTGGATCCCCGCTTTCGCGGGGATGACAAGTGAAAGGGCTACCCCCCAAGACTGACCCATTACCTAAGGACCATCCCCAATTTCGATAAAAATAGCTGCGCAAAATAGTTTCTCACCACGAAGCACACGAAGGGCATGAAGAAGAGACAGCCTGGGAACCAACGAATTCCACTATGTTATGAGCCAGTCCGTAAGTGTATAGACACGTCATTGCGAGGAGCAAGGCGACGAAGCAATCTCTTCTCCTTCTGTCCTTGTGCGACAGGAGATTGCTTCGCTCCACTCGCAATGACTTATTGCAGAATCATCGATATTGCAATGGACTGGTTAGTAATTGCCTTCGTGGTGAAACCGCTAAACACAGATGAACACTGAATCACGTGCGACAATCCGTGTTCATCGGCGTTCATCCGTGGTTTATATTCCCTTGCGTGTCTGCTGCCTTCCCCTGTTTTGCTTTTTTTCTGCGCGCCATCGCGCCGATGCCACACGCAAGCCCGAACGCGATAACCGTACCCGCCACTCCGGCGATGCGCGTCGCGGTGCGTCCGCTCTGGATTCCGGGCCAGGCATAGTCGGGGATCGGCGCCGCAATCACCGGCTTCCCCCCGCCCCTGTAAAGAAAGCCGTGGTCGCCCGCGATCTTTTCAAGCCCGTCCGGCCACGGGGATGCGAAGGGGGAAAGCACAAGCGCGAGCAGCAGCGCTGCACCAAGGCCGATGAGCATATCCCGGAGTTTCATGTCCGGATTCCCTCAGACCGATACACCAGATCAGGCCGCACTTTCAGCACGAAGGAGATGACGAGGCAGGTGATGATCGCCTCCCCGATGCCGATGAGCGCATGAACCGCCACCATCGCCGGCAATGCCACCCTTAGGGGCGATGTCCCCGACAGAGCCAGCTCGCACGCGCACGCGGCGCTCGCAAGCACCACCGAACACCACGCGGCAACCGCGGTGGCCGTGAGAATCCTTCCCCTTCCCGATGACCCGCCACGAACGGCCGCATAGAAACCGTAACCCAGCACCGAACCGATAAGGCTCATATTCACTATATTCGCCCCGAGCGCGGTGAGACCTCCATCCTGAAAGATAAGGCACTGGACCACAAGCACAATACTGATGACCACCCCGCCCGCCCACGGTCCGAGAAGAACAGCCGCAAGGACTCCTCCCAGGAGATGACCCGAGGTCCCCCCTGCAACAGGGAAATTGAGCATCTGCGCGGCGAAGACGAACGCCGCCATCACTCCCATCAGCGGGACCGCCCTCTCTCCGAGAGAACGTCCAACCTGCCTCAGGCAGCACCAGATCCCTCCCACGCCAAGGATCCATAGCGGCCCCCAGACACGCGCAGCCAGGAATCCATCCGGTATGTGCATCTTGACCTCAGTTGTAAGTTGTACGCAGTAAGTTGTACAGCTATTTTCGGCTTATAACTTATAGCTTATGGCTTACTGCTGCTTTCTAAAACTCCATCGATAACTTCAGCCCCCCCCATGGGAGGATGTCATGGAATACGTCGTTCTCCGGCGAGTAATCGCCGTGTGCGAGACTCTTCGTGAAGTGCAGCATCCCTGTGACTGCAATATGACGGATGAGGGGAAATGTCAGCTCAAGCCCCCAATCGATGTGCGTGAGGGTGGTGTGCGCCTGGTATTTGTGGGCATCCAGGCCCATCGCCATGGACGGAGTGAAGACGGCTATCCGTTCGCCGTTTGGGGCGATATCAATATCGTGCGAAATAGACCATTCATAATACGTTCCCGTATAAATACTGAAGTCATGGTTCCAGTAGAATGTCGGCTTGAGCGGAACGTCAAGGGTGAATTCGCTCCCTATTTCATCGAAGCCTCGGCGTCTGTCGTCAAGGTAGATATATTTCCAGAACGGCTCCAGCGAAAATATCTTCCATGAAAGCGGCGCGTATACCGTGAAATCCCGCTCCATGGTGCTGGGCTTCATCCCCTTCCATGTGCTGTCGATCTGAAAGTATTCAAAGCCGGCTCCTCCCGAGAACTCGCCGAAGGAGCGCGTATACTCGGTAAAGTAGGTCTGCTCGATTTGCACACCGTTTTTAGCCCAGTCGCCGCCCTCGCTCAGCCAGTTGCTTTCAAACCGGCTTTCCGCCCCGAACTTGAGAGGGCTTATCTCCTCGATATGGTCCATGACCCGGTCCGTCCGCTGGAGCAGGGGGATATGGTTCATCAGACAAAAGCGCTCCTTCCCCTCTGAAACCTTTTCGACCTCCTCTTTGATCTCTTCCTCCTGTGGCTCAACATCGATGTAACTCTGGGCGCGTCCCGCAAAAGGGACCGCTACGACACTGCAGAGCACCATCCCCGCTCCGAGGTTCCACCGCATCGTCCCGCGCTTCCCGTACCCCCCCTGTCCTTCGCGAAACATGCTATTCGATTCCCTTTCCGGTAGAACTCATGGTGACCTGAAGATGCTTTACCCCGCGGCATGCGCCCAGCTGATCGGCAAGTGCCTTTATCTTCCCCGGCACTCCCCGCACCACAACCACCTCGAGACAATTGCATTGGTCAAGGTGGATATGCTGGGAGGACAGTATTTCAGTATAGTAATGATGCTGAATGTCGAGAAGCCTTGACGTGAGCTCGCGCTGATGGTGGTTGTAGATCATGGTGATCGTACCCACTACCTCCTTCCCCTCCGCCCATTCCTGCACAATGAGCTTTTCGCGCACGATGTCCGCCAATGCCTTCGAACGATTGCCGTATCCCTTCCGGCGCATGAGCCGGTCGAACTTGTCCAGGAGCCCCTTTTCAAGCGATACGCCGAAACGCACAATGCCCGCCATCGCGCCACCTCCATTGTGTTACTATTTTAATAATTGTAGCACCACGCATTGCCAAGTCAACATTTATTTGAAAATATTTTAAAATAGTTGAACGTGCGGGAGGAAGCTACCCGAGCCGCAAAAAGACATGCCTTTGTGTGCAACATCCTCACGCCACTTTTATACGAGCGACCGCTCCGACTCGGAAGATGCGGCAATAATGCATACTGTGATATTACTTTGCCTTGACCCCCGCCGCCTTTACCACAAAGCTGCCTATCGTAACCCCGAGCGCATCGGCGATGACCGGGCACTTGGCGCGTAGAAGAAAAAATATTTTCTTGCCATCGTACGAGTTTAACGATTCGTAGTTTCCCTGACCCTTGGCCAAAATCAGGTCCGCGCTCCGGAACACCCTGCGGAACTCCTTTGAGCAGTAGTCGAGGATGACCCCCGGGGTCGCCGAACCGGTTGAAACCACCTCCGCGATATCCTTCATACCGACCCGCTCCGCGTCACGGAGCGTCGCGTCGTTGATGATCGGCCCTCCCCGTACGGAAAATGTCCTCTTGAGGGATGGGTACTGAGCGGCAATTGTTTCCAGGAGCAGCTTGTCCAGCACGATCTCGCCGGCGTTGTCGCCGATATAGAGCAGGGATTTCGCGGCGGAGAGGCTGCTCTTGAATGTCGCGCTCTCATCCATCTGGAGTCCCTTCTCCAGGACACTCCTGAGGGCCTCCTTCAAATCTCCCTTGACCCCCACGCCGAAATCGACCACATTGGCCGCGACCGCCAGCTTCATCGCGGTGTCAAGCGGGGATGCCGACTTGGATACCGTCTCCTTCGCCCATGGATAGCACTCGAGCGCCATCCCATCGCTGCGCTCCTTTATCTGGAGATACGGATCTGCGCATCCCGTGGCTTTGTTCACAGCCCCATAGACGGAGTAGGCAATCTGCGGCGGGGGAAAACGGTAGTCGATCTTCGAGAGGACTTTCATCACACGCTTGAGCACACGCGCATGAAGCGCCTCGTCATCGCTTACAATCCGGGCAACCTCCAGAGCCTGCCGCGTGAGGCAGGGCTGACACTCAAGGGAGCTTCTCATTGCTCGTCTCCTCCTTATGATATCCTCTTATATGAACACGCGGCAGCCGTGTCAATGACATTCTGGGCCGGGGCGAACAAATATCATTCATGAAAAACAAATCGCCACTTTATCCGGTTTATCCGATGGTTATATTGTTCTATTCAACCGCGGATTACGCAGATGTAAAAACTGCCCGAGGTTTAGGGCGGAAAGAATAGCGACATTCCTCGAAGCTTCCGCTTTACGCTATCAACCGCAGTTCAATCCGCCCAATCCGCGTAATCTGCGGTTAAATCCTTTAGCCATCGGGAGCGCCGAAACAACCCGAAAGACTGATCCTTAGTGCCTCTTGCGCTCCAAACTGAGCGGAACCCTGAGGCGATGTGCCTCCATGAGCGCGCGGTTCGCGAGCAGTTCCCGCACTCCTCCATCGGCAACAATCCTCCCGCCGCTGAGAAGCATCACCCTGCCGCACACTGCCAGGACGAGCTCGAGGTCGTGCGTCGCAATAATCTTCGTCGCCGAGAGCTTTTTCAGACACCCGATGAATTCCTCGCGGCTTCCGGGGTCGAGGTTGCTCGTGGGCTCGTCGAGCGCGATGATCTCCGGCTCGAGCGCCAAAACCGTGGCGAGCGATACCTTCTTCTTCTCTCCCACGCTCAGGTGGTGCGCCGACCTCGCCTCATACCCCTCCATCCCTACCATGGCAAGTGCCCTCTTCACGCGCAGGTCCACCTCGGAGAGAGGAATCCGCATGTTCAGCGGCCCGAATGCGACATCATCATACACACTGGGTGTGAAAAGCTGATCCTCCGGATCCTGAAAGACGAGTCCCACCGCCTGCCTGATCCTGCGCATGTTCCCGCGCGCGACCTCCATCCCCATGATGCGCACGGTCCCCTCCCCCCTGAGGATGCCGTTTAGGTGGAGGAGGAGGGTGCTCTTCCCCGCGCCGTTCGGCCCGATAACCCCCACCGTCTCCCCCTTGCCAACCTGGAAACTGATGTTTTCAAGGGCGCGCACACCGTCCGGGTAGCTAAAATTCAATGATTCGGCCTGGACAACCGGAGAATTGTTCACCATACACTCCCCGCGGCACGCCCTATCCCGAAACATGCCGTCATACAGCAGATGAATAATATGTCTGCGCGCCGGAACGCCAATCCTCCCCGCGCAGGGATGCTCCCGTCAAATCCCCTCGAGCACATCGCCAGGTAGACACGCTCCGCCCGCTCGTAAGCCCTGATGAAAAGAAGTCCCAGCATCCCCGCCAGGGTCCTGATCTGGAAGATCAGGCTTCCGCCGATCCCGCCGCGGGAGCTCCTTGCCCTCAGCATTCTATAAAGATCGTCGGAGAGAAGGAACAGGTAACGGTACATGAATGCGAGGACCATGAGAAAAAGCCGGGGACAATGGAGTGACTCCAGCCCCTTCAGCATTCGGTCAAACCTGGTTGTGCTCGAAAGGGCCGCCATGCACAGTATCGAGAGCGAGGATTTGATGAGAATGCCCCAGAGAAGAATGAGCCCCTCGTAGGTGACATGCACCTCCCATCCGCCGCGCCGGAAACTGCCTGCCACCTCTCCCTCCTTGATGAACGGGATCGACGCCGCAACCAGGATAATGAATGGCAGGGCCAGTAGAACCCTCTTCAGCGCGAAGGAGAGGGGCACACGCGCGAGGAGAAACAGTGCGATGAGCGTGCACGCGTAGATGAAAAAGCTCCCGTATGCCCGGGGCGGCGTCAGGACAATGACGATGACAGCCCCCACCATCGTGAGAAGTTTCGCCCTCGGATCGAGGCGGTGGACCGGGCTGTCGCATTCGCTGTAGCGGTCAACAAACGAGTGCTTCACTGTGCCGTCATCCCTCTTTACCCTCGAGACTCCGGGAGAGAGGCTCCGAGACGATCCGCGACCAGCCCTCGACGCGGTACGCCCTGGATCTCATCATCTTCTCCCACTCTTTCCACGCCACCATCCGCGCCTCCGCGATCTCCCCCGTCCTCGCCCTTATCTCTTTCATGCCTTTGTCAATGCGATAGAGGAGTCCGAAGTGAACTTTCCCCACCATGTCTCTGTCATCGTTGATGTAACCGATGAGGCGAGGTTCCGCCGGCCCCTCCCACACAAGCTCCTCCGCGAGCTCCCGCACCAGGCTCGCCCTGACAGGGTTGGCGGCGGAGCGATCCGCCGGGTCTATGTGCCCGCCGATGCCTATGGACCATTTGCCCCTCAGACGCTCCTCCGCATAATCGTCTTTCGCAGTCGCGCGACGGTAGGCAAAGACCCGCCTCTCCCGGGGATTGACAATTGCACAGTACGCAACCGGCTGCTTGAGGTTGGGGTCCACCTCAGCCTGCGCACGCGGAACGTAGCGGTAATTCCCGAGGATCACAGACTCATAATCATGGAACTCAGGCGGAACATACCCCTGGAACGTCCGCTCCGCGAGGAGCAGCCCGCGATCCACCACCATGACTTCCCGGGTTTCATTTCCCATGGCACTCTACCCCACGCGGGGGCATCTTTGATCTGTTCACGTCATATTTTTAAAAAAATATTTGCCTTTAGATCTGCAACTAGTATGCCGTCTCAGAAATAGCTTACGTATGTTTGTCCTTGCGAGCGGAAGCGAAGCAATCTCATCTCTTTGCATTCCAATAGATTGCTTCGTCGCTTCGCTCCTCGCAATGACACGACTTTGTAAAGCTATTTATGAGACACGACTCTGGTTTGTCTCGCAGTGCATTGCTTTATCTGTGTTCATCAGCAGTTATCTGTGTGAATCTGTGGTTCACGTTAAAGCTTCAATGTGCATCACAGATGAACACAGATAACTGCCGATACACACAGATAGATTTGGTTGCGGCTTATGGCCGCGCTATGCCGTTCGGCGCCCCTCGCCGCGTGCACACGACTACTGCTTTTGTACCAGTACAAGAACTACCCGTGTCTTTTTGTCACTGGATACCGTCACCATTACGTTCAGGCTTTCCTTCTCCTTGCCCCTGGTAAAGATTATCGACCCGCCCTCGGGCAGGGCCATGTCCATTTGCGTGCTCCAGCCCTTCTCCTTCATGGCCTTGCGGTAATAGTCGAGTACATCGCTGGATTTCGCATCGCTCTCGAGGTGAACCTGCTCCCCCTCTTCCATCTTCATGGAGAGCGCAACCTTTGCTCCCGGATAGAGCGGCACAACCGATTTGAATGAATCGGGAACGACAATTCCTTCTCCGAGAGCCGATGACGCCAGTGCGACCGACGCTAAAAACAGCAGCACATTTCTCATAATCCCTCCTCCTCTACCTCCCTCACGCCTGGTTCAGAAGCTCGAGGAGCATCCCCTGCATCCCTGCGTAGCTCTCCCTGAGTTCCTCCATCGCGATGGATTCGTTTATGGTGTGCGCGTTCTCCTCCGAACCCGGCCCGTAACCGATGACCTCGATCTTCCTTTCCGGAAAGAGCTCGCGATAACGCACAACCGCGCTCCCGTCCGTGCAGAATGAATACGACCCGATCTTCACCTTTCTCCCGATCGCCTTCTCCAGACCTGCGATAGCCCTGCTCACAAGAACGCTCTTCCGCGATGTCTTCCAGGCGGGCGCGAACTTCTTCTCGACGATCGGCTCACCCGTCCATGTCACCGCCCGCTCGGATGAGTATTGTATCGCAGGGGTTCTGAACTGGGGATATCTCTTCTTCGCGTTTTGAAGCACCCGTTCTATATTCTCCCTCACCAGAAGGATTATGCTCTCCTCTGTATCGCCGACGAGCGTTCGTATATCGTAGGTGAGCTCGACCAGATTGGGAACGGTCGAATTCCCCCCCCGGCCGTCGATTCCCCCGCCCCCGCCCATGGGAATCTTTATGTCTGTGGGGACGATATTTCGCTTTCCGAGAACTTCATCGGCCTGGGAGCGGTACCAAACATGGAACGCATCGATGATATAGGCCACCTGCTCGATGGCGTTTATTACCTTGCGCCCCGTGGAGGCATGCTGCGGTTGTCCGAATGAGGTGATCACAATCTCCGCGCGGCCGCGCTGGCCCATATTAATCCTGCCCTGCGTCGCCTCCCCGACAATGGCGAAATCAGGTTTGATCGCTTTGAGCGCATCCAGGAAGCAGACTCCCTCGAAGAGCTCCTCAACCACCGTGCCGACCACGCACACCTTACCGTGGTGATGGCCCCTTGCTCCGGCGAGGCTTGCCGCGGCATGCAGCATCACGCCGAACGAGCCTTTCATGTCGGCGGCGCCCCTTCCATAGAGCCGGCCGTTCACAATCGATCCGCCAAACGGCTGCGTATCCACTCCCCACTCCGATGCCCTGGCGCTCACCGTGTCGAGATGGCCGCAAAGCACGATCGTAGGCCCCTGGCCGGATCCTATGACACGCTCTGCGATGAAATTCCCCATGCGATCGGAGCGGGCATTCGGGAAGCCGAGGCTGTGCGCTACCTTGATAAGGTGCGCGACGAGCGCGTCCTCCTTGCCCGAGAGCGTGGGGAAGGTGAGACATTTCTGAATGCACGCTACAACCTGCGCAAAGGGGATTTCCCCGATACCGGTCCCCGCGCCCTGCTGCGGCATTGTTACTTCCTCCGGGCTCTCGCCCGTTCTATCGCAGCCCGTGCCCGCTCTTTCCCGGCGCGCTCCTTCGCCCGCGCTTCATCTCTTTTTCCACGCGCCGCCTCGGAAAGCTGCGCTTTGAGATCGCGCCTGAACTGTTTGACGCCTTCGCGCGCACCTGAAATATCACGGCCACACCTGTAGCCTGTAATACAGACCTCGGCGACCGCCTCAGGCTTAAGGCCATAGCAGGCGATTTCGCTGTGTATGGTATAGAGGGCCGTAAAGCCGAGTCCCTCGATCAGCTCCCTCGGCACGGCAGGGAGGAGCTTGCAAACGGCATTCGCTATCGACCCCCTCGGAGGCGCCACGTACCCTTCTTTTTTCCGTATCACTTTTTTCTCCCTTCATTGTGGTCTGAACCCGACCCTGGAGTGAGATCCCGCGCGGGATCTCACCGGAGGATTGAGAACTGGGTGCTATCATATCAAATGGAAGTAAATGGTAAATCCATCTTTCCGCAGCATCCTCCTCCCGACCGGAGTGCGCTCTTGCCCCCCGTACCCCCCCGCAGCTCCCCGTAGCCGAGACTTAAGTCTCGGCTGCGAGAAGGGTATAGTCTTACGAGCGTTCAAAGATGGCATTGCGACCATGCACTTCATGATGTATCTTATACTTTGAGATATCAATGAACAGGACCCAAGCTATTCTCCATTATGGCGACCGCGTCCTTGAGGATTTTCTGCCACGCGGGATAATCGAGCGCGGCCTTTTTCATCCCATTCTGGAGCCGACTCCGCTGCCGCCCATTTCCGACCCCGCGCGCGCGCTTGAGAAAGCGCTGGAGCAACCGGTAGGCGCAGCGCCCTCGCTCCCCGAGCTGCTCAGAAGAAAGGCGCTCACGCGCGGCATCACACTGCTCGTCGATGATTACACCCGGCCCAATGCGCACACACGGCTTCTGCTCCCGATTCTGCTCCGTCTGCTCCCCGAAAAATATGCCGTACCCGCTCACCGCATAAATATACTTATCGCCACCGGAACACACCGCCCGGCAGGTGAGGCAGAGCTCCGGAAAATTCTCGGCCCCGATCTGCGAGGCGGGATGCCCGTCTTCTGGCATGATTGCGATCGCGATAACATAACGGCGGGGCGTATCGGACAGCATCGCATAGGCATTGACCGCAGGGCGTTCTCCGCCGATCTCCTTATCGCGCTCACCGACATTGACAACCACTACTTCGCCGGCGTCGCGGGAGGGCCCAAGATGCTGTCCCCCGGCATCGCCGACCGCTCGACAATAGAATTTGAGCACCTGCAGATGTTCGGAGAACTCGGCTTTGCGCCGAACGTCGGTCTCGGCATCCTCGATGGGAACCCTGTGTATGAATGCAAGAAAAAGACGGTGTCCGCACTACTCGATGCACTCAAGAAAAACAACACCGACGTCTACTGTCTCGCGGCGATCACCGACCCGCGGAACAATCTCGTCTATCTCAAGGGGGGCGAGATTTTCTCCGTGCACAGAGACGCGGCTGAGGCGCTCAAGGGAGTCTGGACTGCGACACTGGAACAGAAGGTCGACATTGCGATCGCTGGCGCCGCCCATCTCGGCCTCAACGTCTACCATGCGGGCAAGGGAATACACGCCGCGTCACACGCGGTGAGAGACGGCGGTTGGATTCTCGCTGCGGCTCCCTGCGAGGGGGGAATCGGCGACGATGAGTACATCACGCTCCTCAGGCTCGCCCGCCCCATCCTTCTCCGCCACAAAGACAAGATGAAAGGAATTGAAGACGCACTGAAGGCGGTCTGCGATGCGGTAAGAAAGGATTTCCGCATTGGGAAGCAGAAAGCCGTCGATCTTTTCACCATACTCGGCACCATCGGGTGGAAACACCTACACATGGTGTGCAATGACGTGTCGGAAGAAGAAAAGTCTCTCCTGCCGATCGAATTCTGGGGTCATGAGGATGAGCCTCCGGAGAAAAGGATACGCGATTGGCTCACCCGCTATGCGAAGGATAAGACCATCACCGTCGTTGACAATCCGGGCTTTCTGATCTGTGTCGCATGAGCCGTGGGAAACTCGTTGATATCGGCGGCGGAAAGATGATTCACCAAGAGTGATATTATCAGTACCTTCCCCGTTGTTTTCAAAAGATTAATAGCTCACCGCAGAGGCGCAGAGCACACAGAGAGCGATCGCAAAGAATATTTCATGCTATTGTCGTGTCCATTAAATAGCTTTACAAAGTTGTGTCATTGCGAGGAGCGGAGCGACGAAGCAATCTCGTGGATCACAATGAGTTGAGCACCTCTGGTGTCAGAACTCGATAACTTACTGCATTGCAGTTAGTTGGAATCAAATTATGCCTAGTGGGTGGGTAAATATTCAGTGAACCCATATTAACATTTGTGGGAATCGCCCGGTAATGGGTCACCCATCAAAGGCGCGGAGTCAATAGACATAGTTCCTCCCTTCCAGCGCATGAGCGCTGGTTCAGCTAGTTACTCCGATTACGACAGCACCCGCGACCTGCTTTCTGCCCTGTCCCGAACCCGACTAG
>JAPLCW010000063.1 GCA_026392015.1 Candidatus Auribacterota bacterium
GGTCTCGGCATGCTTCGTCGCTTCGCTCCTCAGCACCGGGCAAGGCGGCGGTCAGCAGGCCTCGTGCCGGGGGACCCAATTTCCCTTTCCGTCACTCGGCCTGCGAGACCGCCTTTCCCATAATGACGTCATTATGGGAACTAGCCCTTGCCTCAACCCTCCGCTCGCCCTTCGGGTTTACATAACTTCGTTATGTGAAACTACGCCTGCCTTCACTCGCTCCTAAGAGGACTACGGCCGGGTTCCAATCTCCGCCTACGCTCCGCGAACTTCAACCCCCTTCTGCCCATGCGCCTTGCGCCACCAACGGCGGCGCAAGACGCCCCTTTCCTCGGCCCCGCTTCCCCCACTCTTGGGGGAAGCGCCCCCTGCGGCCTTCATACAAAGAATACGGCGAAAGATCGGATATGGGCGTCCCACACCATAATTTCAGAGGAGATAGATCACCGCATTTTTATCTTGTTGACAGATTGGGAACAAATGCTATCATTGCTATCAGAAATACCCAGAGGATATAAATAATGAAAAAGCGCACTATCCTGATCCGAGACGTCCCGGAGGCAATCTTCACATGGATAGAAAATGAACGCTATTCCAAACGTGTTTCCCAGAAAGAATTCCTTCTGAAGGTGCTTGAAACTGCGGCCTCATACAATGGCTCGGATTCACAACCCTCTCTTTTCGATTTCAGACCCCAGATTGCCCGCCCCGTACCCAGCGATCTTCCCTTTTCCTTCATCGATCTTTTCGCCGGAATAGGCGGAATGCGTCTCGGCCTGCAATGGTCTGGCGGACGTAGTCTGTTCACCTGCGAGTGGGACAGGTATGCTCAAAAGACCTATGCCGCGTGGTTCAATGAGACACCGTACGGGGATATCCGCAAAATCCCCCCTGCAAGCATCCCCGACCACGATATTCTCGCGGCGGGTTTTCCGTGCCAGCCTTTTTCCATAGCCGGCGTTTCAAAGAAGAAGAGCCTCGGCCGCTTGCATGGATTCAAGGATGAGAGCCAGGGCAACCTGTTCTTCTATCTTTCAAAAATCGTTTCAATCAAACGCCCGCTGGCACTGATCCTTGAGAATGTCAAAAATCTTGTGTCCCATGACTCCGGAAGAACATGGGGCACGATCAAGGGCACTCTGGAGGACATGGACTATCTTGTGTTCCACAAGATAATCGACGCAAGGGCCTATGTCCCGCAGCATCGGGAGAGGATTTTCATCGTCTGCTTTGACCGCAAGGTATTCGGGGATTACGTTCCCTTTGAGTTTCCTGATCCGCCGGCGGAAAAAAGTCCCTGTCTCGGGGACATTCTTGAGAATGAGATCGACCCGAAATACACGCTTTCAAATCACCTCTGGAAGTATCTCAGGGATTATGCGGAGAGACACAGGGAGAAGGGAAACGGATTCGGCTATGGACTTGCCGATCGAAACTCAATCACCCGCACCTTGAGCGCCAGATATTACAAGGACGGGTCGGAGATCCTTGTCCCCCAGAATGGGAAGAATCCCCGTAGGCTCACTCCCCGTGAGTGTGCCCGACTTATGGGCTTCCCGGATGAGCTGCCGATTGTTGTTTCAGACACACAGGCATACAGGCAGTTCGGAAACGCTCTTGTGCCCCGAATTGCGTCCGATATTGCAAGGCAGGTTGTCCGGGTGTTCAGGTGGTCCATGGAGGCAAAGGGACTCACTCATTTCAAGACCACCCTTCCGACAACTGCAAAGGAAAGGCGGAGGGAATATTCCCATGCCAGCGCCTCTGGTCGAACAAGCCGTTATTGATGCCTGGGATCATGGTAACGCGATACTGAAGTACATATCACCGAACGATACCGGAAAAACCGGGGGCCATCAGTGCGGCTTCTATCTGCCCAAACACTCCTGGCGCATGTTCACTATCAATCCCCCCAAAAAAGGAAAAAATGCGGAACAGATGGTGGAGGTATTGTGGCAGGGAGACCTTACAACCCAGTCTTGCATCAAGTGGTACGGCGTGGGGACCCGCAGTGAGTACAGGATTACCCGTTTCGGTCGCGACTTCCCCTTTCTCACGGAGGATAACGTCGGCGATCTGTTCGTTTTGATCCGGACCGGCGAGTCCACCTTCAAGGCCTTCGTTTTCGACCATGCTGCCGATATCGAGGATATTCAGGCCAGTCTCGGAGTCGAGGTAACAGGGACTGTCGGCATTTTCACAGGCGTCAGAAGAACCGAGGAAACCGAGGACGATTGCATCAACAAGCATTTCAGGGTCTTCGTTGAGAAGCTTCGTGCCTTCCCTGACACATCCTCATTCTCCAACACTGCTCTGAAAGCACTCCTCGATTGCATGCCCCGGTTCGGCTCTCTTTCTCCGGACATTCGATTGATGGCCTTGATCGAGAACGAATACTCTCTTTTCCGGATGGCGGAAAGACTCCTCTGCCAGGATGAGATTTTCCGGCAGTATCGTTCTGTTGATGATTTTCTTTCGACGGCATCGAGAATAATGAACCGAAGGAAGTCTCGGGCCGGCAGGTCGCTCGAGAACCACGTCGGTTACATTCTACGGGATACGAAGGTGCCTTTTCAGGCGCGCGTCACCGTGGATGGAGTACCCGACATACTGATTCCCGGGAAAGAGGCGTATTTGGACAAGGACTGGCCCTTGGACAGATTGTTTACTGTCGGCGTCAAAACCACCTGCAAGGATCGCTGGAGGCAGGTTCTAAACGAGGCAAAGAGAGTCCCCAAGAAGCATATCCTGACGATACAGCATGGTATCTCGGCAAAACAGCTCATGGAAATGCGGGATTCCGGAGTTTCCCTCGTGGTGCCAAAAGCCCTTCACTCACTCTATCCGGCGGTTCCCGGCATGCAGATATTGAGTATAGGCGGTTTTATCACTACTGTTCGCAGGAGCCTGGCTTTGGCCTCATGACGGATGTTCTTACCGCCGAACAGCGGCACAGGTGCATGTCGCGCATTCGCGGCAGAAATACCCAGCCGGAGGTCATCGTAAGAAGACTTGTCCACCGGCTCGGCTACCGCTTCCGCCTCCATCTCCCGAATCTTCCCGGAAAACCTGATCTGACCCTTCCCCGCCTTCACAAAATCATCTTTGTGCATGGCTGCTTCTGGCACCTGCACCGCTGTAGGTATGGTAGGGTCACACCGGCCACGAACCCCGATTTCTGGTCAAGAAAACGCTCTGAGAATCGGGAGAGGGACAAACGGGTCCTTGGATCCATCAGGAAAGCTGGCTGGTCGGTCCTAGTCGTGTGGGAGTGCCAGACAAAGGACCTCGATAAACTGGAATCGCGTTTGATTTCATTTCTCAAGGACAAGCCCCCCCGCACCACCTTTCGGTGATGCGGGGGCCTTCCCAAAAGCCGGAGATCATGCCGCCCGTTGCTGAGCGGTGGGCCGGCCGGTAAAGAGGCGCCAAGCGGAGAGGGTACGGAGCGGGTGCCCCCCTCCCCTCCCCTGAAGAAAGAACCCCCGCACCACCTCACGGTGATGCGGGGGCCTTCCGGAGCCACCGGACCTTTATGCCGCTGCTATGCAGGCGGCAGGAAAGGCGGGGTAGGCGGGGTTCCGCTGTGCCCAGCCAGATACTTGATGTACTCCGCGACGTAGTAGTTGAAACCGCTCATCGCCCAGCCGAGCGCCTTGACGGCCACATCCCAAGCCGTCTTCGTTGCAGGAAGTTCAGCTTGATAGGCCGCTACCGCGTCAGTGAAATACCCCCTGATTAGCTGTTGGGCAACGCTGTTGGGGTTGAACGGGATCACGTACTCCCTACAGTAGTTCAGCCCTTTCCAGATCGCATAGACCAGCGTGTCAGCGAGCTTACCCCGCGCGTCCAGAGAGAATAGAGGAGCCTTTACCAGAGCCATTGTCTTTCACCTCCTTCCGTATTTTGCCGTTTATACCGAAAACACGGGGACTCACTTGTCCCCTCATATATAGACATTTTCAAGGGTATCTATTATTCGCTTTTTTTGGTAAACTACGGTTCCAGGAGCGTTGAAATATCCGATCTTTTACTAAGGAGGTCTCTTATGCCCCACCATCGCAGTCTTACCCGCCATAAGTTTGTAAAGTCTGTTGATCATTCACTTTTGGAGCGCTACTTCAAAGATAAACACCCCAAGGCCGAGCTTCTGCCTCACATAATCATGGACGTTAAGGAAGTCGAGGATTTCTTCGAGGATCCACGCAATGCCGAGGCCAGTGCCCTTGTCGAACAGGATTTCCGGATGATTAACGATATCTCCGAGGGAGGGAAAAGTACCCTTGTATGGATCTATCAAAAAAACAAAATCCCCTGGGATAAGCGTATGTCGCTCCAGAGCCTGGCGATGCGGCTCTTTCTGGATTATAGACATCACTTCGATTACTGCTACGCCTGGTTTTGTTACCGTCATGCCTCCGGGAGCATGAGTCATCACAAAGTGGCTGGTGACTTCAAGCCGACCAAACGGAATCTCGCTACATTCCTCAGTGAGATCAAGGAATGGTTTGCCAACCTTGCCAAGGGACGGGAAGTCATTATCACTCCCTACGACGAAAAGGCATCCACGGTCATCCTCATTAAGCACGGCAGTTATGTCCGTACTCTCCCGTACTGGAAAGATAACGAGGTACACTACCTCTCATTCCGCCCAGCCAACGAGGACATTCTTTTCTACGACAAGAAAAAGAACGTCCTTGCCATCAAGGCAAGGCTCCCTAAGGAGCGTGACCAGTATCTTGCATCCTTCGCCCGTTGCATTATCG
The DNA here is from genome assembly GCA_026392015.1 of Candidatus Auribacterota bacterium. Classification (GTDB taxonomy): domain Bacteria; phylum Auribacterota; class Tritonobacteria; order UBA1439; family UBA1439; genus JAPLCW01. Next base: position 4,767 of record JAPLCW010000063.1, read on the forward strand.
GCGACGAGTCCATTCTTACGAGTGCGGACCGGGACAAGATCTATTCACTGGAGCCGGTACAGAATGGCACCTTCAATTGGAATGGCAATGAGAAGGTCAGAGAGGTCGTTCTCACCAAAGCGTGTTTGAAGATTCCGGGCGCAACGGAGGCCACGATCATCATCAGTTCAGAGGATGTACTGAAAACCCTGCGGGAGGATCTCCCCTCTCTATCCCTGAAAAGCGGTGAGCTTGTTTCTGCCTGCTTTCGGTTCACTCTGAATATTGACAATGCCAATCCCTGCGTCAGTTTCCTTATCAAGCCCCCGTCCGTGAGCGACCTGTCCCAGAAAAAATATCAAGAGGTAATCAATGAGTTTCTCGAGGAACAGGGGGTAAAACTGGCGTGATCGAACGACTTCTTGCCCAGATGGAGAAATCGCCCTCCGTTCTGTTCCGCAGGGCCGAGCTTCTGAAGCAGTCCCGGGCCGACTTCATCACGCTCAGGCGGAACGGTCTGCTGGCTTACGTGCAGCCTGATGAGCGTGGCACGCAATATCCCTGCCCCGTCTCCGACTGCGAGAATGCCTGCGCGATGGATGTGTTCAGGAGGGACGGCGAGTACTACGCCGTCTGCCCGGAGAATCTGATCGAACCGCGTCCCCTGAGCGCCGACGACCTCGCTCGCTACCGTCTCGATCTTGATGCCGTGGCCGACAGATTCCGCAAAGAAAACTCTTTGGACGGCTGTGCCTCCAGGTTGGACCAACGCCTTTTCTACCTCGGCGAGGCAAAGGCCGGCGGTTTCACCCTGGCCGTCGTGCTCGGCCTTTTCCCAGACGCCCGGGCCGCTCTGACACCGCTCCTCGCCCTTCCCGGCATGGTGTCCGGCCTTCCCGATCGTTGCCTTGTGGCATTCCCCTCTCTCCAAATCACCGGCCAGGCCGAGCTCGTCAACCTGGAGAATCACGACGTTTACACTACCACTCTCTCCGAGAAAGACCCCTTCAATGTCGATCTTTCCCCTGCCTTGAAGAAAGCGCCGGCCCGCCCCGCCATAATCACTCTCACGCCGACGCAGGAAAAGGAATTCTCACGCCATGGTTTCAAGAGCCGCCTCCCCATCGAAATCACCGGCGAGGTCGAAAGGAGGGCCGATAATATAATTCGCGTTGCGGGCGCAAAGGTTGCCCTCGAAGACGCTGAGCTTCGGCTTTTTCTCCGTCTCGCAGTGGAGCTTTTCAAGGGTAGAGACGGTTGCATCTACAAAGGCGATTCTAAGGCGCGCGGCGGCCTGGTGGACGAGGATATTCTGAGGCCCGACAGCATCGACCAGACCATCAACCGCCTTCGAGGAAGGTTCACCCCGGCCCTCAAGGACCTCCCCCCGACCGACTTTATCGAAGCCTACCACCAGAAACATATCCGCCTCTCCACCCACCCGGCCTACATCCGCTTCAGTAAGGACAGACTTCTCCAGCATCACGACGCGAAGATTAAACAATTGGCGTCTCAGCTTCCTGGCAAGGTTAACGGGAAAAGCTGACGAACATGGAGGAGCCAAAATACAACGAGTGACAGGTAGGGTTACTTCGGGGGGTAGAACGCGCCGAGGATGCTTACTCTCAGACGTATCTAAAATAGGGAGCTTTTTATTTAATTTAGATATACTCAGAGGCGACGCAAGTGGCGGACAATAGCATGCTGGAGGAAAAAATGAAGCCTGCGCGATACGACAACATTCTCAATGAGATCCATGTCAATATAAACAAAGCTCATGACGACCGGGATGCAAGGATTCAATTGCTCCAGGATCTAGAGAAGCACTTCTGCGAGTATTGCGCAGAAAAAAGTACCTGCACGAATCATAATGCGAAAGCCCTTCTATACTATGCTCCTCAAGCCCCCATTGAGGAAGGAGATATATTGCCGTTTCATAGCATGCTCAACAGTATTGGGACTGTAGAGTGTATTGTACTTATTATCAGAAGTCCGGGCGGAAGTGGACCGATAGCGGAGAAGATGGTGGACTTATGCCGAAAGCACCTCAAGAAAAAATTCATCGTGGTGGTGCCAACCTTCGCTAAATCAGCAGCTACCTTGATCGCGTTATCAAGCGACATGATCGTAATGGGCGAGACCTCCGAGCTGGGACCGATCGATGCCCAGATTCCAGTAATGGAGGCCGGACTGGTGCAGTGGGTTTCCGCCCAGGACTATCTCGATGCCAGAGAGGAGCTCGTCAAGCAAATTGAAAAAGCGGCTAAGGCCGGAGATCCCACAGATGCTTACCTAGCCCAGTTGACAACCCTTAATCCAGCTTTTCTCAAATACTGTCATAACAGCATGGAGTTCAGCAAAGATTTCGCCCGGAAGCGGCTTACCAATTTCATGTTCAAGGATTACACGGAGGCGGATAAGGGAGCTCTTATTGACCGGATAGTCGAGACTCTTTCATCGCGGAGTAGATTCTTTACCCATGGCCGAATGATCACTATTGAAGAGATCATGCAGGACGGAAATCTTAAGAATCTGAAGACAAAGAAACTCCCATCTGATTATAAATGTTGGAACTCGATCGAAGGGCTGACGATGAGGTCGGAGATATTTCTAGGACTGGATAACAAGCCAGGGCAGGTCAAGAAAAAGCTATTCCAAGCTTCAGATTTTACGATGCTATGCTTTGGTGCAAAATAGGCGGAGAGAAATGATCTTTGGGCAAAGCCGGGTATGTGGCGGAAAGCTCCGTCGGCTGATGCTTGCTTCTGGAGATCTCCACAATTCGGTGTATCTGCTTAATCTTATCCAGATGGGCAGTAGTTAGGTCTTTCTTCTCTTTAGAACTCATCACGGCTCCTTTTACTGTGTTTGACTTTTTCTACTGTCGGCCTTATATTATAGGGTACTCTGGCTTTTAGTCAAAGGATTTTTGTCTTTCTGTTTTTCTGTATTTTTGTTTCTATATGTATCAGAGGCTGTTAAGAACTATTCTCTTAAGCCTAGATTCTTGATCTTTGCCAGAAAGCATGTTAAGCGGCCTGAGCTTTCTCTCGGTAACTACTCGGGAGGAGAGCGGATCGCCGAGCGCTTCAATTTGCGTAAGCGCCTGTGGGCAGAGTCGGAGGAGACCAAGCACCTGGGACACCCGGGCATGGGATAGCCCGATCGCATTGGCGAACGCCCGGCGTGAGGGAAAGTCGCCCGCTTTAATGGCGTCAGCCCACTCCCGGGCTAGGAAGATCGGGTTCCGGTAGGTTCGGATCAGCCTGATCCGCCGCCTGGCCGCCTCAAAAACATATTCAAAAACGTCCCAAAGCAGGGTTCGCTCCGCCATCGCCCCGGGGAGCCATTTTTAACAAATCGAACTGAGGATTTTCGGCCTTTGGGCCGGGAGTCCTCTTTTCGTTTAAAAAAACGTCCCGACTTTGTCGGGACTGTAAAACTTCAAATGCGCGCGCTTTAAAAGTAGTTGAATAAAAGTAAAACTTCAAATGCGCGCGCTTTAAAAGTAGTTGAATAAAAAAGACTTAGTTCAATTTGTTCTTTGGAATATACGATGTTTTTGATGAATTTTTTGACCCAAAGATTCTTCTCCAAACCCCTCTTTTCGGCGAGTCCTTTAATGAAAGTTTTTAGGGTATCTTGGAACGTTTCAGGGGTTAAATCAGCCCATTCCTCGCTTGGTTCGAGTCCTGAATGGTCACCCGGATACCCGTTTTTAAGGGCAAAAATCGAACTATCGACGTAATGCCTATCGAGCGATATTCTCTCGATGTTCTGAAATACGTAATCCTCTAATCTGGTTGCACTTACCTGTTTTGTCGAACAGCTATTCCAGCTATCCTTGAATGTCTTTGTGCATCTGTAGTAATGATACCGTTTCCTGCCGTTTCCGTTTCTCTTGTTCGCAAAATGCGGCGTCATGTATGAGCCACACTCAGCGCATTTCAAAAGCCCGCCAAGCGGAAATTGCTTATACATCCTCATAATCTGGCCTTTTTGCTGGTGAGCCTTCTGCGCGAGATTAAACATATCTTCTGAGATAATCGGCTCATGCAGCCCTTGATAAATCTTCTTGCCATACTCCATTTTGCCTGTGTAGTTGATATTCCTCAGCATGTAATGGATCCTGCTCTTTGAGAATGACGTGCCCTCATCGTCTTTAACCTTCTTCGACTTCAATTCCTGATATACTTTCACCAGCGAGCCAGTCTCGATATACCGCCAGAAAATATTCTTCACTATCTCGACACATCTTTTATCAATAACAAGCTGCTTGTTCTCCCGCCTATAGCCCAAAGGCACCATCCCGCCGTTCCACATTCCCTTTTGCGCCCGCTGAAGCATCTTGTCTCTCGTCCTCTCGCTGATAAGCTCTCTTTCAAACTGTGCGAAGGTAAGCATGATGTTTCTGAGCAGTCGCCCCGATGGGGTAGAGGTATCGAATCGCTCAGTCACGGAGATAAAATCAACATTGTGCCTCTCAAGGAATTCGATGAGCTGATAAAAATCCCGAGGCGATCTGGTCAAGCGGTCTATCTTGTATGAGATAACGAGGTTGATCTTATTCATCGATATATCCTTGAGTAATTCTTGCAACGCCGGCCTCTCAGTATTTGCCCCGGTGTATCCCGCATCCGAATAAACTTTGTAGACCTCCATGTTTTCCTGGCTCTTTATGAACGCTCTGATCTTTTCCTCTTGTGCCTCACACGAATTAAACACCTTCTCCGCCTGATTATCAGTGGACACCCTCGTATACACCGCACACTTGAACTTGATTTGCATAATTCCCCCCTTAGCTGTAGAATATCAATAAAATTAGGGCAATATAGTTAGGTATTATAATTGTAGCAGTATATTGAATAATCCACAAGGGGATATATGATCGGAGAAAACATAAAAAGATACAGAAAGAAGAAGGGACTATCTCAGGATAAATTATGCAAGCTGGCAGATGTCACACATACCACTCTGGCCAAAATTGAATCTGGGGCAAATGACAACCCTACGCTTAGGACTTTAAAAAAAATTGCTGCGGCATTAGAAATAAAGATTGATGATATAGCCGGAGTTTAGGGAAAGATATCCAATGGACTGGGCTAATATTTAGCCTGATGTTCATCATCCATGATAAGTATTATGAAAAGCAAAGATAACAGTATGCCGGAACCTAAATATAAAACAACCGATTATCATGGCGCAATAGTAGTTACAGAAGATAGCCTAGATAGAATAATCAATGCTCTTCAGAGTTTTAACAGTAACTTGCTGTATAAATGTAGAGTTGATTCTTCGAGTGGCTTCCCACATGAATTTGAACAAGAGCAATTATGTTTTGTAAAAACAGTAGGGAACCCTAGGTCCTCACGTATTACAATGATTTCCATAGAAGGCAAATCAAATCAAGCACACTTGATATATATATTATCGATTAATAATCCATCATTAACAGCTAGCTGGAAAGGGATAGATACAGAAGCCGAATCTCAGCTCCGAAAATTCATAACCAGCGAGATTAAAAATATTCGCTCATTTTACTGGCCGATTACTATTTTATTAACGTGGCTTCTTTCAGGATGGAGAGCTATTGCCGGTTCAATATTGTGGTTATTTTTTTCAGTGTATTATTTACACGACTTACGCACTTTGATGGCGATTTGAAGCTTTTCTATCGGCTATGATCAGGGTATCAGACGTCTTTTAGGGAATCAAGATGTTCACGCAGGCAGAGTGTTGGCAGAGGAGATGGATAAGTGCTAAAAGCGCT
>JAPLCW010000121.1 GCA_026392015.1 Candidatus Auribacterota bacterium
ACACGGTGCCCGGGGGGATCGGTGAGGTAGATGTCGCCTTTCTTATCGACATCCAGATATGGCTCATCGAACAACTCCTGCGTCCACCCCTCGACCTTGAACTCGCTCAGATAGTTCCCCTCGCCGTCCAGCACCTGCACCCGCCTGTTTCCGACGTCGGCCACGTAGATATTCCCCTGCTGATCCACAGCGATGCCGTTCGGGTTATCGAATTCTCCCTTGCCAGACCCCCTCTTCCCGATCACCTTGATCCTCTCGCCTTTCTCCGAGAACAGCTTCAGCAAGCCATTCCCGCTATCCGCAACCCAGATCCTTCCGCTCCCGTCCACCGCAATGCCGCGGGGCGCGAAGAAGTCCCCTGAGAAACTAAGAATGTATTTCCCGTCCGCGTCGAACACCTGGACGCGCCCATTGAACGTATCGGCAACGCACACTTTCCCGTCTCTCCCCACCGCCACACCGCAGGGATCGTTGAACTGCCCGTTACCTTGCCCCTCCTCGCCCCATGCGATGACAAACAGTCCGTTTCGGTCCAACTTCTGTATCCGGTAGTTGCGAAAATCGGCGACATAGACATTCCCCTGGCCATCACAGGCGATCCCGCGGGGCTCATTATACTCGCCCGGACCTCTGCCCCCCCTCCATACCTTTTGTGCCGGGAACGCAACGCGAGGCTCACCCTTCGGGTGCGCTGCGGGACCGATTTCGGGCATTTTCTGCGGCGCCTCAGCCGCAACCTGGTTCGGCAACAGTTCACGCGGGATCCGGTACGACTGGCACAGCGGATTTCCACTGGCGTGATCAAAATACTCCACATCGAGCTTGTAGAGCTCATATCGCCCGCCGGGATATAGATTTTTCAGGGTTTCGATCGCGGCGTTCCCCTGCGCATCCGCGGGGACAATGAACATGGCGCCTGCGGGGCCTGTGGGGAGCGGGGGGAGAATTATCCGCTGTAGTTCCCCCGGTTTGAAAAAGGTGATCGGTAAATTATCCTGACCTGGCGCCAGATACTTTTCGCAGTATATCCAGACAGGTTCGATGATTTCATGCACGTCATACTGGAGAAAGAGATGGTAGTCCCTGATATTCTCGTACACTATTTCGGCGATCCTGCGATGCGTCGCATGATACCACTCCTCCATCACCATCGTGTGATAGTAAAAAGTGGCAAATGCCGACGAGGCCAGTAGCGCCAGGACGACGGACACAACGATCCTGCGGGCCATGGCAAGCCTGGGCCCGAATAATTGGCGGAGGGAGGTGAGCAAGACGCATGTGAAGAGGGCCGCCAGTATATATATAGCGGGAGCGGCGCAGGTGATTCTCCTTGCCAGCACCTCGGGGGAGGGTATGGTGGGGAACACGCCGATGCCGAACCACAGGATGAGAAGCGCGCATCTCCAATCCGAAAGCCGGGGGAGACACCATGCAAGCCCGCCCATGAGAAGAATGCTCACCGGCCAGAGGAGGATTGCCCCCTGCTTGCGGAACCAGCAATCATTGTCGGTGGCCTCCAGAAGAAGAGATTTCGCGAGCTTCACGACATTGACCGCCATTGTCGAATATGACTGCACGGTATATCCGGCCCTCGCATTGACCGGAGAATTTATCAGGTGTATGCGCTTTGTCGGGCCGAAAAGGTTGGTCCTCGGCGCGCTCAACATGGCTACAACCATCAATGATGCCAGGCCGACGATGAGGAGGGATACCCAGGACTGTCTTGTGAAAACCATGGAGTACAGCCAGAAGGCAATGACCACAAAGACAACAAACTGGGTGCTCGGGTACACATAGAAGTCAAGCGCGAGGTTGAGCACCAGCGCCACCGTCCATCCGATGCTGCGGCGTTGTATCGCTCTCACTGCGCAGAGCACAGTGAGAGTCGCGCAGAACATGGTGATGGCGAACGCAACCTCGCTATACCGCGAATGCGCGTTGTGCCATGGGCTTATCGCCATGAACAGCGCCGCACATAACCCTGTGGATGTCCCGAAGAGCTCCTCCCCGAGCAGAAAGAGCACGTAGATCGTCATCACCCCGAGCACGACCGACAGCGCCCTCTGAATGATAAAATGCGCCCCCCATAGAGTAAAGGCGATCCAATCGAGGATGATCTGATAGCTCACGTCCACCAGATAAAAATGATATACCGTATAGGGAGTGCATCCGCGGTACTTATTGCTGAAGTCAGCCAGCAGGCTCTTCTCGTCTTTGACAATCCGGCGGACATTACCGACGGCCTTTTTCATTTTCTCCAGGCGGGTGATATCCCATGGGGATTCATGCGCAAGCTGCGCGGAGATCATTCCGTTTTCCGCGGAATGGTGGGCGTGACCAGGGGGCCGGATGTCAAGGTGATAGGCGCGAAAAACAAGCCCCAGCGCGATAATCGCCAGGAGCGACAGCATCCTGTTCCTGCGGGAGGGAGGAGGTATGAGGCCTTTCAACTGCTCCCCGAGACCGGAAACGGATGCGATCAACAGCAGGACAAAGGCGACGCCGAGCAGGGAATAGCACACAGCGGGAGGGATATGGCGCCAGAGTAGTTCCGCCGTCACCGCTACAGTCAACGCGGGGAGGAGAAGCGCTCTTGATAGCTGCCGGTTCTCTCTTCGCGCTGCAATAATCAGCGAGCATGACAGACCCGCGACCGCGGCAATAACGGCGAGCAACACCGCATGCCGCGTTCCACTCCGATAGATGCCCTCCCCCAGCATGAGGAACGGGGTCATCACCGGAGAAAGAAAATTGAAGGTGTGAGAGGTGGGAAACGGCGTCTTTACGCACAGGGTGATGAAACCATAGATGGCCGCGCATACCCCAACGACGACGACGAGCCCCTTCCAGGCGCACCGCGCCTTTGAGTGCATGGCGTTTACTTCACTCCCCCCCGAGCCGCTGCAGAGTGTGTGCACATACTCATTCCCCAGGAGATTCCCCAACATAGTGAGCACTAAATTCATTACTGACTAATTACCAGACAGATACAAAATTCAGCACCTGTACTACTCCAACTTTGGAAAAAGAAGAGATCATATATTTCACCGCGGAGACGCGGAGGACGCAGAGATGATAGATCATGCAGAGAGCCAGGCTCTCATGAATTATTCTTTGTGATCGCTCTTTGCGTGCTCTGCGCCTCTGCGGTGAGCTATTAATCTTTTAAAAAGCGTGGAAAGTCCTGTCATTCCTCACTGAACATCCTGCGTGGAAAATGTCACAATGCGGTGATTCCGGGAGCTCACGACGTAGAGGGTTTGGCCCGAGGGGTCGAGGGCAATTCCCATGGGGAAACTCATCATCGGCTCATTCCCTTCCATCGGTTTCAGCGCGCCGAGGAGTTTTCCGCTTTGCGAATACTTGAGCAGACGGTGACCCGGGGGATCGGTGAGGTAGATGTCGCCGCGATTATCTATGGCCAGGTATGGCTCGTTGAACAGGCCCGGCTGCCATCCATCAACCTTGAACTCGCTCAGATAGTTCCCCTCGCCATCAAACACCTGCACCCGGCTGTTTCCCGCGTCGGCCACGTAGAGCCTCCCCTGCCGATCCGTCGCGATGCCGTTGAGGGCATCAAATTCCCCCTTCCCCTGTCCCTTCTTGCCGACCGTCTTGCTCAACTCGCCCTCGCCGGAGAACAGCTTCACCGCGTTGTTCCCACTGTCCGCAACCCAGATCCTTCCGCTCCCGTCCACCGCGATGCCGCGCGGCGCAAAGAGTCCCCCCTTGAATTGCAGAATCACCTTCCCATCCGCGTCAAGTATCTGCACGCGGTGGTTAAATGTATCCGCCACGTATACCCGCCCACTCTCGTCAATGGCCACCGCGCACGGGTCCTTGAACTGACCGGGCTGATTTCCCGCTTCGCCCCAGGCGACGACAAAATTGCCTTTACTATCGAACTTCTGTATGCGGTAGTTTCGGAAATCAGCGACATAGACGTTCCCCCGCCCATCGACGGCGATTCCACGAGGCTCGTCGTACTGTCCCGGTTCTCCCCCCCGCCCTCCCGGGAGCATATGAGCTTCCTGCCCCTCTGCGCGGACAACGCGCGTGGGCTCCTCGACCTTCGCAATTTCTGCGGGAACCCCCTTCTCGTGCGGAAGAAACATGTCGAACTTCCTGCGCGTCACCGCCGCTCCCGCATCTCTGCCGGATCGACCGCCGCCGGGGTTGAGTTGCGCGCTGCGACATTCTTCGCGCAATGTATAGATATTCACGGGCCAGTTGTTGACGGTCGCCTCAGACATACTGAAGCATCCCGAGAGATCCCTGTTGTGGTTGAAGGCGGAAGGCTCCACTCCTCCCCTGGTGACGATCCCCACCCCCGCGCCGTTTCGAATATCTGAAATCAGCATCGACTCATATGCCCGCTCCGGGAGGCCATCGAAGTAGATCACCTTCGGCTCATTCTGTATGTAAAAACGAATCGCATCCTTCCCATACCACTCCACGATGTACACCTTGTCCAACGCGCGCGCGGACTCCAGTGCCTGAAGCGCAACAGCCTTCGGCATGCGCTTATCGAGGAAAACCTCTTCGTTCTTCATATTCGCCCAGTAGAGATGGCGCATCTCGCCGGCCAAAAATATGACGACGATGGCAGCCAGAACATACGCCGTCGCGCGACTTTCCCCGCGACGGGACATCCAGTCCGTGAAGCCGTGCAATCCAAAAACGGACAACAAAATCAGCGTCGGAAACACCGCATACTGATGCTTCAGCTCCGGCCCGCCCGCAGAGACGAGGGCTGTACTGAAGAGCCATAGGCACAGAACAAGCCTTTGAAAACCGGATTTGTCCGTGCTCGCCTTCAGGCTCTGGATGATTCCCCAGATAAAAAACGGGAGCAGCACGAATGAGAGGGTGTGCCGGTGAAAACCGATACGGGTCATCTCCACGCCGAAATATCCCGACCCGGGATACCGCAGGGGGAGGAGAAGGGAACGCACGATGTTGCCGAGGGAGAATCTCGGGGTAATCCCCTTGATGAGCGCGTACTCCCCGCCCGACAGCACGGATGCAACCGATGACCCGCCTGCGATCAGGACGATATATCCCAGGAGGAGCGCGAAAAGGAAACTCAGGAGAACATGCGCGCTCTCTTTCCACCGGGGAGCGTAGACCAGGGTCCATAGAAAGAGCGCCGCATATGCGGCTACGGCAATATATCTGAACGACATGTAGGTCAGGTTGGCTCCGAGCATCACCAGGGGGAGAAAAGCCAGGATCCTCGCCCGCGGTTGTCCCGACGCGGTTCTCGCACAATATCTCTGCATGATCCAGATAATCAGACAGGTCCAGAATAAACTGATCCCGTTCCTTTCCAGGATCTGATTATAGTAGCCCGTGTACGACGCGCCCACGAGGAGAACGACTCCGAGAACTCCATAGGCCTGCGAGTAATGCCTCTCCAGAATACGGTAGAAAAAGCAACAGGCGAGGGCGAGACAGGCAATGAAGAAAAGGCGTATGAGAACGAGATGCATGCCCGCAATGGAAAAAATCAGCCGGTTCACGTAGGGGATGAGGGATTCGATGGGGGGAGTCTGCCCCCCTTTCTCCTGGGGGATGAGAAAATAGAAGCTCGGCAACGGCATACTCTTCGAAAGCAGGAGTTCGGTTGCCTCGTCTTTGAACAAACCGTCTACCCCTGAATTGTACGCAAGGGAGAAGCAGACATAGCCGCACCCCAGTACCATAAGCATGAGCACGTACCAGATCCTTATGCTGCCGGAAGATGAACTACGCATGGGGGAATCACTCCTTCATAAATTCCTCGCCGCCCTCGGGCGCCTGCCCGTGGCCGCAAGCAAATCCATCTGTGTGTATCGGTGTTTATCCGTGATGCACATTGAATCTTCAACGAGCACCACGTCTACACTTACACTGGTTATCGAGGACAATCCCGCGTGGCTCGCTGTACTCACCGGGCCCGGCGCCCCTGGCGCGTGAAAAGATATTCGCCCCTGCCACCCGCTTCGCCGTATCCTGTTGCACTACTTCTTCCCCGCCTCAGGCGCGACAAGAAGCTCGACGTAGTCCTTCCCCGTTTCATTAATATGGAATTTCTCCGAATGCGCCTGTTTATAATTACTCTCGATATAGCCCGCAAGTTTTTGTGCAAGGGGATTTTCCAGAAGGATATATAATTTCAAGTTCCTTCCATCGGACAGATATTTCTGGACGCTTTCGACGGAAAATTCACAGAAGGTATCGTGGTAGGGAATGTCAAAGGTCAGATACCTCATGACATCTATCCCTCGGGTTGAGAAAAACAGCGCCCTCTCATCGCGCTCCACTCTTTGTCGGGCGCCCTCTATCATTTTAACGGAATTCCAATCAAACAACCCAAGAGCCCCCTTATTATCCTTGCCCAGAGCGGACATGCGCGAAAACATTTCCAGATATATAAGCAGAAATATTCCCAGCACCCCCAGCAGCGTCCCCGGCCACAACAGGCCGCTGCAAGACCGGCCATATTCGATGAGCGACCATACCGTACACGCGCTAAGAAGGATAAGCGGCACCATGACGCCGAGCAACCTCGTATAGCTCGGCCCCACATAGCCGACCAGAAGGAAATACAGCAGCACCCATATCAAGAGGATGAGCACAGGATCCTTCGTATCTTTTGCCCGTACCCATTTCGAGCATCGCATCACCGCCGCGCACAGCGAGATCAACATAATCGCGCTCAACGCAAATCCCTCGGGTGTCCTGAACGTGTCATGAATGATCTGGTGAACCCCGTCCCCTAAAAATTTCCCGCTGCTGAAGCGAAACTCTACAGGGGGTTTGCGGAAGAAAAGCATTGCCGAATACGCGTAGTTTTCCCACACGGAGAACTCCGGGAGCCTGAGATTATACAACCCCCTCTGGAGAAGCAATTGCGGCGTTCCCTCAGAGATCATCACACACAACAGATATATGAGACCGGGCAACACTACGGCGCCCGTGATCCCCCAGAGCACCCGTTTAAAACCTCCCCTCAGCAGCACGCACGTGATCGCGAGGAAAACGATTGTCACCCTGAACGTCGCATAGGTCATGAGACCCAGCACAGAAAATGCCCCGCACAGAATCAACCATATCGGCTTGGAAGTTTTCGACCAGCGAAGAAGGCAATACAGTGAAATACAATTGACAAGCACAATAGCCGAAGCGGCGTACCCGATACGGCCATAAAAGGCGAGCAAAAAAGAACCGCCCGCGAGCGCGGCGCCAAGAAGGCCGACCGCGGAGCCCCGAATTTCTTTTCCGAGAAGATAAAACATCATGACCAGCATCGAGGAAAGGATCGTCATGGTTAATCTAATGAGCAGAACGCTTGTGCCAAAGATCTTTGCGAGCGCTGCGAAAAAGTAACCGATTGCAGTTTCCTGGCCGAACCCATTCTGGGCGAACAAATACAGATGCCCTTCTGTCATATATCGAATGCCGTAATACGCATAGACACCCTCGTCATTGTTCAGGCCGGGAGGGATGGACCCCAGGGCATAAAACCGCGCCGCTATTCCGAGGACGATTAACGTGAGGAGCATCACAGTGAACACACACGGCATGGATATATTCGGGATTGCACTGTCGTCCGACATAAGAAATCCCCTCTACCGAAAATCTTGTTTGGAAAATTTGCGGATCCTGTGGTGACGGCAATCCACCACGTAGATCGCTTCACCTTTTTTCTCAACCGCGATCCCCATGGGAAACTCGAGAACAGTCTGGCTCCCCTCCATCGGCTTCAACGTCCCAAGGAGCTTTCCCTCTTTCGAGTATTTCAGAATGCGCTTGCCCGGGGGGTCGGTGAGGTAGATGTCGCCGCGATCGTCGATATCCAGGTACGGCTCGCTGAACACCTGTTTCTCCCATCCCTCGACGGGGAACTCGCTCAGGAATCCGCCGTCCCTATCCAATATCTGAACCCGCTTATTTGCTGCGTCGGCCACGTAGACATTGCCCTTCTGATCGATGGCGATGCTGTTCGGGTTGTCGAATTCCCCCTTCCCCGATCCCCTCTTCCCGATCACCTTGAGTTGCTCCCCATTCCCGGAGAACACCTTCACCACCCCGTTCCCGGTATCCGCAACCCAGATCCTCCCCTTCCCATCGATTGCGATCCCGCGCGGTGCGAAGAATCCTGCCGCAAATTGGGAGAGGAACTTGCCCTCCCCATCGAATATCTGGATGCGGCTGTTGAAGGTATCGGCGACGTACACCTTCCCTTCCTTATTCGTCGCCACACCGCAAGGGTCGTTGAACTGTCCCGGATAGTCGCCCTGCTCGCCCCATGCCTTGACAAAGAATCCCTTCGCATCAAACTTCTGTATCCGGTAGTTGCGGAAATCCGCGACGTAGACGTTCCCCTGGTTATCGAGGGCAATCCCGCGAGGCTCGCTGTACTCACCGGGCCCCACGCCCTCGCTGCCCTCCAGCATCCGCACGCGGGAGACCACGATCGGCTTTGCCATAGGCTGCGGGCCCATCACCTCGCCGGGTGTCGTCTCTTCCTTCGTCACGGGGGCGAAGTACTGGGTCTGATACACATTCACAACCTTGTTATTAAAAACCGGCTTAAAGAGTTGCGCCAGATTATTAAAATTATCGATCCGTTCCGGCGTAAAGACTTTGCGCTCCGTATCCCCCACGTAGACGTACCGGATGTCATACTTCGCGATAATGGTGCTCATCTCAAGCGGATCGGCGGATTTATAAAACTTCAGAATATCGGTCTTGCGGATATCCCGGTAGGCGTACCCCCTCTGATCAACGTGGCTCCACCAGCCAAGAACCGCGGGGATTCCCGTATTGGAACTGATCCTCGCGTACTGGTAAAGATAATCCCCCTCGGTCGCCTCCGTGATCGTCGGCTGCCCCTGGACCTTCTCATTCAACCAGAAGATCGCGTCATACTCATCCGGCATGCCCGTCTTCATATACGCGAGGCCGTTCAGCGTCGGATTGCTCAGTATCCTCGGGAACAGGGCCTGGAGAGGGCCGCCGGGGGGGAATAAAGAGTTCCGCCCGTAGTTATCATCTCCGATCGTTCTCGCCCGCGGGCCCATGAAGGTGAAGACAAGCGCTGCGGCGAAGAGCACGAGAAAGAGGATCCACCAGACGCCGCGCTTGAGCGCGGATAAGGAACCTCGAATCCCTGAGAGCGCATACGGGGGATGGATGAGGATTCGGGAGATAAAGAAAGCGCCGCTGATGGAGAAGAAGAACCAGACCGGCATATAAAATTTGAATATCGTGTTCATCCGCTTGTACTCGCCCCCCTGGAGAAAATCGCGGATGTGGAAAACCTCGCAGAACGAGATGATGAGCAGCCCGTAGGCGACAAGGAGAACTGAAAAGAGGGCTGCGGTATCGTCCCTCTTTCCCCTGAGCGCAATCATGCCGAGGAGGGCCAGCGCCAGGGCAAGCGAGAGGGTGGCGTAGTCCCTCGTGCCCAGAACTGTAAAGACAGCCCATGGCGCCACAGCCGCCGCGAGAAGCGCCAGGACAACGAGCAGCCTCCCTACGCATCCGCGCGATCCGTTGACGAAGAGGAGGGTCTCCATATACAGGTAGCTCGCGATGAGGAAGAGGAAGAATCCGGAGAAGCGCAGGATGCTCCCCAAGGAAGTGGTCAACGCGCCGACCGTCCCGATCCCCATCCCCTCTCGGCCGAAGAATTGGAAGAAGGGGGAATAGGCGATGAGCGCGGTGCAGGTGAGAAGGGCAAGGAGACCCGCAACGCGCGCGACCCTCCTGATCAATCCCCCCACCGGCCCCTCCAGGCGGATACAACTGAGGGCGAAGCAGAGAACCCTCCCGCCGGTGCTGCACCCCCACCATATCGAGTACTCGGAGATCGGAAGCCGCACGAGCCCCCCACGCCCGGCGACGATCTCGCGGGCAAAAAATATCAGTCCGAAGAGAGCCAGGTAGGTCGGGAAATCCCAGGTGTTCATCGGCACCATCATTCCCAGGACGATCGCCGTCACAAAGAAATGGCCGATCCCCCTTGCCCCGCCGCCGAAGGGAGAGCGGGTTCCGCGCGGCGACCTGATGCTGTTGAGGGCGAAAGCGAGCAGGACTATCGCAAACGGCATGGCGATCACATGGGCGTGCAGATCCACAAATATGAAGCTCCAGAGAGGAAACTCATGCACGCTGTGAGGGATCACTTCATGGGCGCAGCGGAAGAAGCGGAATACCGGTTCCGCGTGCGTCGGCATGGTGATATGCAAAAAGCGGTAGAACGCCTCCCTCCACGGGCACTCGTCTATCAGGAGGAAGAACCCGTCAATATTGCCAAGGACGCCCGCGAAAAGTCCTCCCAAAACCCCGTACCGCACCCTTCCCGTGAGCGTGTACACGATCGAGTAGACGCCGCTGATCACGAGCGCCGGGATGAGACAGAAGGCGAGGTTGTAGCTGATGTGCGAGGGAATCCCGGAGAGCTTCGTGAGCATGGCGACGAGGTAGTGGCCGTAGTAATAGTAGTTGAGGTATATCCCCGACGCCCACGGATCAATGGGGGGAAAGGAGCGGCTGCGCAGAATGGAGTTGATGAAGGAGTAATCCATCGAGCTCTCGCTCCAAAAGATGTCGGGATTGTAGAGCCTGAAAAGGAGAAAGAGGGCGAACGATCCCAGGAACACCAGCTCGGAGGCGACTGCCATCCTCTTCTTTTCCCTGAAGAAAAGTGCGAGCCCGTGTCCCCCCGTTGAAAAGAGGCATGAGAGCAGCGCGACGATCCCCAGCGCCGCGAGGATCAGTCCGCGCGAAAAGGGCGCCGTGCCCAGGCACGCCGCGAGCCAGACAATGTACCCGGAGAGCGAGACCGCCACCGCCTTTGCAAACGGATATCCCCTGTCTCTGAGGTTGCCGAGGAACGAACCGGTGAGGGGAAGGGCGATGAGCCCCATGATTTCGATCATCAGGAGCCAGACGATTACCGCCCTGGCACCTCCGTACTCGCGCGGCGCGTACCCCCCGAGTGAGGGCGTCATCGATGCCGCACTCCGCTCGGGCCTGTTGAACTCATCCGCGCCAAGGGCATCGTAGAGAACCGGCCAGTAGTCGATCTTGGGCTCCGCTGTGATCAGGTGCTGAAGATACTCGACAGGGTATGGCGTCACCTTCTGAAACAGGAGGACCTTCGGATGGTCGTACACGGTAAAGCTCTCGTCGGAAAAATCGTCATTAAAACTGACGCCGAAGAGCCGGGGATGAGAGGTGACGCTCTTGACGAGCTTGTAGCCGAGCCGCTCCTGGAAAAGAAGCCTGTAGTAGTTTGACGTGATCGGATAGCGCTCCGGGACCCTCATGATGGAGCCGTACATTCTCTTGGTGGTGAGGGCAATCACGTCGGCCTTGGCGATTTCCGTCGCAAGGTACCGGGCCTTGCTCCGGTCATCGGGTTTGTACGACTCCAGCTGGGCGGTCGAGAACTTCATCGCGCCCGCGTTGCTCCGCGCCGTTCCCACCGGAACCACGCTGAACTCCCAGGTCTCCGCGAGGATATGGGACCCCTTGGGAGCATGCTCGTAGAGCCAGTCGGAGGCCTGGAGGCGGGTGTCGTCATGCCGGTAGATGTTCATGTAGGCGAGCGAGTAAAAGAGTGCGAAGCCGACCACCGCCCCCGCCGCTACCCGGACCAGCATCCCCACCCCCCGATCGCGCGCCCGTTCGTAGAGCGCGCAGATCCCCTGGGCGCCCATGATACAGAGAAAGGGGATGACCGGAGCGAAATACCGGATGAACTTGACCTTGAAGCTCGCCGTTGCCGCCCCCACGGGGATAAGCCAGGCGAGGAGGAGTATCACAGCCCAGTACGGCTTTCTCCACATCGTTCCCAGCAGATACACCGTGCCGATCATGATCGCCACACCGAGGGGCGCGCCCATACAGTACACAACAAGATTCTTTAGCTGATATAATCCCCTGATCGTGTGCTCATACTGGTAGGTCCAGGGGGGAGCCCATCTCCCCTGCACCATCTCCCTCTGCTCCAGGATCTGGCGCATGAACTCCTTGTGGTCGAGCAGGAAGAACGGCTCGCAGATAAGGAATACCGCCCCGGACGCCGCCAGCGCGATGAGGAGCTTCGCCCACTGCCGGGGCGACAGGAGTCGCTTCTCACGCCCGCAACATACACAATGCGCGAAGAGGAGAGGAAGGACGATCGGCACCGCGCTGAATTTTGTCGCGATCGCCAGTCCCGCAAAGATGCCCGCGAGCGCGTAGTAGCGGAATCTCCCCCCCTCCGCGATGCGCGCGCAAAAATAGATGGCGAGCGCAACGAAGCATGCGAGCGTCACATCCACGGTGATGAAATGGGCAAGTTGAATATGAAATACCGTGAACGCGAAGAAGAGGGAGGCGAGCGCCCCCGCGCGTTTCGAGAAGAGGCGGCTGCCGATAAGGAACACCATGAGGATCGTCAGCGTGTCGAAAAAGGCCGACAGTCCCCTCCCCACAACGAAGAGGTCGGGGGGAGATAACGAAACTTTCTTCAATCCTACCGCGTGCAGGATTCGCGTCGCTGCACCCCCGGCGCCGGAGAGCAGCTTCTGCGTCGTGCGTATCAGGTAGATCGGAAGCGAGCCGTATGCGAAGAAGTGCGGATTATACGCTTCAATCCGCTCCTTGACGCTTACACGCTCCCCGTGGGTTATCTTTTCGCGGACGCCGGCCACCTGTCGGTCGATATCCCCGACCGCGTAGGAAACCCTGGCCTCATCCGGGTGAAAGATGTTCGGCCTTCCCCAATCCAACCGGTAGAAACGGAATGTCCCGCCAAGCACGAGGGCGATAAGGAAGAAAAGGGTGTACCGCGAAATAAACCGCCTGCCTGATCTCATCCGGACCTCGCCCGCGAACAGTAGTAGCCCCTCATGTCATAGTACCTAATTTTGAGCACATCGAGGAACATACGAAAAGGATCACCTAAAAGGCTCACGCGACTGCGGGGGGAATTATACCAGGTTACGGGAACCTCCGCAATCCTGCACCCCCTTTTCCTGGCGAGATACAGCACCTCCACGTCGAAGCTGAATCTCTCGATCCTCTGCATTGAAAAGAGCTCCCTCGCGATGCCGGTTTTAAAAAGCTTGAAACCGCACTGCGTGTCCCGGATGCCGCGGACCGTGAAAATCCGTACAATCCTGTTGAAAATCTTCCCCATCAGCTCCCTGTACCACGGCTGGTGAACGCGGACCTCGGACTCCACCAATGCCCGGGAGCCGATGGCGATATCGAACCCCTCTGCGGTCAATTTTGGGAAGAGTCTCTCCAGATCCTCAATCGGCGTCGAGAGGTCCGCGTCGCTGAAGAGGACATAGTCGCCGCGGGCTTCCTCCACGCCGTGCCGCACGGAGTATCCCTTTCCCCGGTTTGTTCCGTTGAGAACGATCCTCACGCGCCCCCGCGACGACGCGCATTCCTCCACAACGCCCACGGTGCCGTCCGATGAACCGTCATCAACCACGACGATCTCCGAAACGTAGGTGCGTTGGCTCAGGTAGTCGGAAACGCGCTCGATCGTCTTCCGCAGGCGCGGCTCTTCGTTATACGCGGGGATCACCACCGAGAGATGCACAGCCGGTTCCTTTAATCGATTTTCCATTTCTCCCCCGCGGAAGGACCAGTGATCTTCACCTGATCTGATATATTCACCAACTAAAAACTGACATACCCGCTCAACAGCACCACAGACTCCACGCTTTTAACCATTGGAGACACTGAGGTCACTGAACAGTTCAAACAACTAATCTTTATTCAGGACGCAGATGAACGCAGAACACGCAGATACAAAAATGGGAAAAGTTGATAGTAGCCGGGGGCTCGTAGTTAGGTATTAGGGAATTACGCTGATTCTGAATCTTCTGAACCCCTAACCACTAACTGCCCTCTGCCTCGCTTTCCCTAATCCCCAACTACTAGTGCCTAGCTACTGTTGCTAATCTGCGTTCATCTGCGCAAATCTGCGTCCAAACATTCAGTGTATCCAGTGCCCTCAGTGGCTACGCCCCTTCGCCGCGTCGCCGGCTCGCCGTCTCGAGGCTGCCTCACCCCTGCGGCACCCTGTAGATGGTCACATCCTTGTTACGATACACCACCGGGAATTCCCCTTCGAATCCCTCCAGCCCCGACGAGTTATACTTTTTCTTCTCGAGCGTCCCCACATAGACATAGCGGATACCGTACCTCTTGAGCAGAGGCGCAACGGATGATTTCTTCGGCTCGTTGTAGATGCGCGTGATATCCTGTGTCCGATCGGTGATCGCCTTCCAGGTCCAGTCGCGCCAGAGAGACTCCTGGTTTCCCCATCCTAGGATTGTCGGGTGCCCGGTAAAGGTTGCCACCCTCCCGAAGAAACTGTACGGATCTCCTGTTGCCTCCAGGACCACCGCATCCCGTTGGAGCAGGTGACCGCGAATCCAGATCAGGGCCCTGTACTCTTCGGGATACCTGTAACGCACATACGCCGCCCCATCCAGGGTCGGGACATAGGGCGACACGGCTTTCGCACCGCTCAAAAAACGACCGCAGCGATGGTAGGAGCCCCAGAGCGGATAAATAAGGGAAGCCGCGACGAGCACGCTCAGCGTGGTGATCCATCCGGCCCTCGCCGCACCGCGCAGCTTTTCCAGAACATAGCTGCTCCCGCCGGCAAAGATGATTGATGAGAGGACCCACGCCTGGAAGTAATATTTGAATACCGTATTCTGACGCTGCAGCCTCTCCCCATAGAAATCTCTCAGGTAGAAGAACTCGCAGCCCAGGAAAAGGCCCGCGCAGAGGAAAACGAGGAGGATAAGAAAGAGCCTCTCCGGGGAGAGCTCACAGCGCGAGAGGGCAATCGCAGCCGCGATGAGGAGAAGCGCCGCCATGACGCCCGCGATGACGCAGCCGGCCGCGATCCCCACCGCGGCGAGCACCACCCCCGCCGCGCAAAGGATCAACCACCCGCTGGGGCGAAGGGTCTTCAGTCCGCAGCGCGCGAGCTCCGAGATCAGGTAGCTCACCGCCACAAACACGCCGAGGCCGTTGATGGTGAGGAACGCCCCGAGGGGAGACCGCTTCGATGCATCCACCAGACTGAGATTCGCCTTTGCCGCAGGCTCAAAAGAGATAAGGAAAGGAAGAAAAAATATCGCGCTCAGAATAATGAGGCCGACAACCCAGAGGGCAAGAATCCATGGTCTCATCCCTCCCCCGTTCCGCACGGAGAGAACGAAAACCGCAAGGAAGGTGAGGAGGACATAGCTCGGGTAATCCCAGGTGTTGAACATAAAGACCGCGCCGAGGACAAGCGCGAATATTCCGCCGTGAAGATACCATGACGACGGTGTAAATGTCGGGAACAGTTCCCCTTTTCGCATAAAGAGCACAAGAATAAGCGAGAGGAGAAGGAAACAGAACGGCATGAACATATAGTGCGGGTGGAGATCGCCGAGGAGAAAACTGAAGCAGGGAAACTCATGTATTGTCCCCGGGATGATTTCGCGCGAACCGTGGGCAAACATCTCGTACCACCAGTCGAACCGGGAAATGCCTCCGCCGTGGACCGCGCGCAGGAAGGCGTCGAAGTTGCCGAGGCCGAAGAGAAACAGAGGCGCGAGGAGAGCGTACCCTTTCCGCTTCGTGAGATTATAGGCGAGGCTGAAGGCCGCGAGACACGCGAGAGGCACAATGGAGGCGACTGCCAGATTGAATCCAAACTCCACCTTGACCGCGGAGAGCTTGATCATGCTGGCAAAGACAACGTAGCCGAGGTAGTAGTAGTTCAGCGGCTTCCCCGCAAACCAGACATCCTCGGGCGGCATGGCTCCTCCCCTCAGCACCGATTGGAGGAACATCATATCCGGTTCCTTCTCCGCGAGCGTAATATCCGGCTTGTAGGATTGGAGAAACACCGCGACAAAGAAGATAGCCAGGAACACATACTCCTCGAAAAGCAGAATTTGCTTCCGCTCGCCCACGAACGCGCGTATCTCCCCGCTGCGCTTCACAAAGAGGAAGCCGGAAACAACGAGGTAGAGGATGAGGAAAGAAACGAGCGAGGCGGAATCGTAGGGGAAGAGCCCCACGCTCGCGGAGAGCCAGGCGGCGTAGGTGAGAATCAGCATACTGAGGAGCCGGCCCAATCCAAACCCCCCGTCAGGAAGGCAGCGGAAGAGATGGAAGCAGAAAGGCCAGCTCGCTACGTACAGGAGTTCGATAAGAAACAGCCACCGCAGTATATTCATGGTACCCCGCCTGCAAATTCATTAGTCTATCCAAGATTGATGTTACCGTCAAGTATCTACCGCTAAAAATGATGGTAACGGCCAGGAGGCAGAAATCAGAATTCAGAAGTCAGAATGGAAAAACAAGAATACAGAATTCAGAATCCAGGAGTCAGAATTCAGGAGCCAGGAGTCAGAATTCAGGAGACAGGAGATACACGTTTTCTTGAAATGCCGTTATTCTTAATTCTGGATTCTGGATTCTGTATTTTGTATTCTGACTCCTGAATTCCGGCTCCTGAGCAGTTACAAATGATGAACCTTAAGGGGAATAATCGAAGGTGGCGGAAGCGGGTGTGTGAAGCCAGGAGGAGGGAAGGAGCGGATCCGCGTTGATTTGCACAATTGCCGCATATACCGTGTAACGGCCCGGGGGGGCCCCGCGCAGCGTGAAGGCGGAAACGACGGGGCCGCTTCTATCCGCCACCCTTACACGGCGAATGAATGGCGTCTTTTTCGTCGTGAGCGTGTAATCATGATTCACATACAACGGTGACCCGGCGGGCGGAACAAGCAGGAGGTAGCCATCACCTACATTCACCGACGGCACACGGCCCGCCAGTATGGAGAAGTTCAGGGATATGCTTCCCCCCTGGCGGAGGTAGTTCGGTTGCGCGGAAAGGGAGAGCCGCGGAAAGCGCCCCCGCTCCGTAAGCGCGGAGAAGGCATTGACCCTGCCGTAGCCGTAGAGGGCGCTGCGTCCCGAGAGATCGTAGTTCGCATGCGTCATGTCCACCCGATCGGCCGTGCGCTGAAGCCGTTCCTGAATCTCCTCCCTCGTGAGATACGACTCGCAGGAAAGCAGGAGTGCCGCAACTCCCGCAGCGAGGGGCGTCGCGGACGAAGTGCCACCGAAGTCGTTTGTGTAGTTGCCCGAAGCATCGCCGTAGAAGCCGCTTCCCGAGTTGTAGCCGTTGCTCCCCATGAGATCGAGCGTCCAGATCCCCGGGGGGTCGCTTCCATCGGAAGGGGCGCAGATGTCAAGCTCGGGGCCATAATCGCTATAGTAGGATCTTATCCCCCGGGCA
This sequence comes from Candidatus Auribacterota bacterium, assembly GCA_026392015.1. Classification (GTDB taxonomy): domain Bacteria; phylum Auribacterota; class Tritonobacteria; order UBA1439; family UBA1439; genus JAPLCW01. Next base: position 17,315 of record JAPLCW010000121.1, read on the forward strand.
TCACACGCACCCACCGCAATAACCTTACCATAAGAGGCGTAGCCGTCGTAGCCCACCGGCTCGTTGCCGTTCCCCGCAGCCCAGAAGATCACACACCCCTTCCCTCCCCGGCCTTCATCGGCTGCATAGTCGATGGCGGCGCGTACTATGTCCGGCAGCGGATGCACCATCTCGTCTCCCGCGATGAACGGGTTCCCGTCGGGAGGTCCCCAACTGTTGGAGATGATCCAGGCGCCGTTCTCCGCAGCCCAGTGGATAGCATTCGAATCCTGCTCATCGCTCGTCTCCCCGCATATCAGCCGGAGAGGCATGACCCTGCACCCGGGCGCCATCCCCGTCGTTCCTGTCCCGTTATCCCCGTTGGCCGACGTGACGCCGATGACCGCGGTCCCATGAAAGTCCTCGTTCGACGGCACCGCGCTCGGGTCGCTGTCATTGTCATAGAAATCATGGCCGGGAACAAACTTATCTCCCTGAAGGTCTTCATGGGAAAATTCAACGCCATCGTCAATCACTGCTATGATCACGCCCGGATCCCCTCTCGTAATATCCCATGCGGGAGGAGCCTCGACATCATGGCCGGGGAGCGCCCCGTTTTGACCGATATTGTTAAGGTGCCATTGATGGGGGAAATACGGATCGTTGGGCGAGAATCGTTTCTTCTTTCTCGCGACAAAGTTCGGATGGGCAAAGAGGGAAACACCCTGCTCCATGTAGATATTCGCGAGCCGAAGCGCCGCGAGAGGTTCCGCCCCCGCGCTCAGGACATACGTATTGGGCCGGACGGAGAGTGTCCTGAGGATCTTCGCTCCGTATCGCGCATTGATTTGATCTATCTCAGCCCGCGACACCCCTTCGGGGAAACAGGCGATGAACTCATCCGTAACCACGAGCGGCTCGCCGGAGCCGTAGTCGAAGACAGGATTTATGATCGCCGCGGATCCTCCCTGAGAAAATCTGCCCTTCACCACCTCTATCGCGCGGGCAGACCTGGAAAGCACAACACCATGCCTCTCCCATACCTCGATATCGGAACCGGCCTGCCGCACTGCACGGAGTGAGAACGTAGCTGCCGGAGGGAAGATCGCCGCCCGGACATTGTCAAGCCGTGTGAGGGGACATTGTTTCCCGGAGGAGTAAAAATAATCCCCTCCGGCGCATGGTGAGGCACCTGAAAAGGAGAGACACATTAAAAAAAGAAAAGGCAGAAACTGAGAGAGCGCGAGCCTCTTGGCCATTTTATTCCATTCATTTTAGCACAATCATTCGCGGCGCGCAAATCAGATTGCCGCCTTGCGTGAGGCCTCATCCATACAGCCCATATAAACCACGGATGAACACTGACAAATACGGGTTATCCAACGTTATTCAGTGTCAATCTGTGTCTATCAGGACTTTCCCCGTTTTTGCTAAAAAGCTTAATAGCTCACCGCAGAGACGCAGAGTACGCAAAGAGCTATCGCAAAGAAATAATTCATAACAGCCTGATTCTCTGCGTGATGTATCATCTCTGCATTCTCCGCGTCTCCGCGGTAAAATATATAATCCGGCCATTTCCCAAAAATGTCTTCACCGCGGATTATGCTGATTACGCGGATTCTTGTTTGTAATCCGCCCAATCCGCGAAATCCGCGGTTGCTTACTTTGATCCATTTAAATTGCTCTTTTATGCTTCTAATGAATAATCCAGGCTAAAGTGTGGATCTAGTTGATAATTACCAGTAATGAATTTAATGCTCAATATTTTAGGGAATGTCCTTGTGTTTATCCGTGGTTATAATAAAAATCTGTATGTCCGGACAAAGTCAGAAGGCCGCAGCGAAACCGAATTACCCCCCGCCTAGTGTTGTGTCCCGTAAATAGCTCTAAAAAGTCATGTCATTATGAGGAGCGAAGCGATGAAGCAATCCGCGAAGCGTCGCGAGCCCCGAAATATTCAGGGCGTGGCGATCTATCTTAGATCCCTCGCTTCGCTCGGGACGACCCTTCGGGTCGGATTGCTTCGCGTTCGCTCGCAATGACAAACATATGTAGGATATTCCTGAGACGGCACACTAGCCTGATCCATTCACCAACTCAAAACCGACATACCTGCCCAATAGCACAACAGACTACACGCTTTTAACCACTGAAGACGCTGAGGACACTGAACGGTTCACACAACCATCTCATTGATATCGTAATCGCTATTCAGGACGCAGATGAACGCAGAACACGCAGATACAAATACA
>JAPLCW010000203.1 GCA_026392015.1 Candidatus Auribacterota bacterium
CTCATTGATATCTTAATCGCTATTCAGGACGCAGATGAACACAGATTACAACAGTAGTTAGGGGTTGGTAGTTAGGTAATAGGGAGAATGCTCTATTTCTGGGACATTATCCTTAGCACCCGGCTACTAATATCCAGCTACCGCCTTTCAGTTCCATTTTCCCTAATCCCTACCTACTAGTCCCTAGCTACTGTTGTAATCTGCGTTCATCTGCGCAAATCTGCGTCCAAACATTTAGTATATTCATTGCCCTCAGTGGTTATTCCCCTTTTAATACGGGCGCCTCGTGAATAATCCAAGCTAGTGTGGTGTCGGAATTTGCTTTACTAATATGCCGTCATTGCGAGCGAAGCGAAGCAATCTTAATTTTCTGGAGACCAATAGATTGCTTCGTCGCTTCGATCCTCGCAATGACACGGCTTTGTAAAGCTATTTACGGGACACGACACTCGCCGTTATCGTCAGGACACGTGGATGCGGAAAAGAAGAGCCTGTGCTTTCCCTAATGGACCGAACAGGAAAAACAGGGATCGTAGGCCCGGACTAGTTTCTCGCAGAGAGCAATAATCTCCGCCCTTTTCCTGTCTGAATTTTCCTTCACGAGTTTCTTAAGGTCTTTCTCGATATTGAGGAAATTATGCGATGTGGGCGTTACGATATCGGCTTTTTCCACCACCCCCTGCCGGTCAATTCTGTACCAGTGGTAGAGCAGCCCGCGCGGCGCCTCCGTCACGGAGCCGCCCTCTCCGGAGTGAAGCCTTACGTGACGATCTTCATCTTTAAAAACATTCGACTCTATTAATTCGATGCAGCGTTCAATTCCGTTTACGATTTCCAGTGCCTGAGCCAGGTTGTTATAAAACGGATTGTCGCAGGGGAATGTCACGCCTGCTTTCCCGGCCAGTGCCTTGGCCTCGTCATGGAGTTTGCTGAATTTGATATTCGCCCTTGCCAGTGCCCCCACCATAAACGAGGGGCGGCCCTTTATCGCGGATTTCTTGGCAAACGCGTAAGGCACCTGCGACTCTTCGAAATAGCCTCGATACTCATCCACGGATATCCGAAGGCCGCGCGAGGAGACGATCGCCCCCTCGTTTACCGCGTAGTGACTCTGAGAGTCTAACGCAACATATTCCGAATCAGAGTGAAAATCCGGAAATTCCAGAGAAGCGATATCCTCGACAACACCCGCCGCGTCTCTCCTGATGTTCCTTAATTTCTTCGCCATCGCTGAAAAATTGGCCGCGGGGCAGATGTGGGTGAATCCTCCCGGCAAATGGGTGACGGGGTGCAGTGCCCTGCCGCCGATAAGGCCGGTCAGCTCATTCATGACCTCTTTCATTTTTAGGAGGCGACGAGCGGCTTTGGGCGTATCAGGGAGCATCTCCACAAAGCCGCTGCGGCTGTGGTAATCAGGCATTGCGAACATGTAGAGATGCACCAGATGGCTGGCGACGATCTGGCTTATGACCATGATCTCCCGCAGGATCACGGTCTGTTGGCTGACCGTGATACCCATTGCCTTTTCGATTGCCTGAATGGCGGTGGTCATATGAGAGACCGGGCATATGCCGCAGATCCTCGACACGATATCGCCCACCTCGTCGTAATTTCTCCCCACCAGGAAACCCTCGAAGAACCTGGGGGGCTCGAATATCTTGAGCTCGATTGCCGATTGCCGCGCCAGCTCAACCCGGATAGAGGTTTCCCCCTCAACCCTGGCGAGATAGTCTATGTCGATCTTTTCCCTGTGGCTCATTACGGTAACCTTACCTATTCAACAATCCATAACGTTTATTAACCGCGGATTGCGCGGGTTGCGCGGATTGTCATTCCAGTTCATGGGTAGTGGGTAAATTAGATTAGGCTATAGTTGGCCTATAGTGTAGGGGCGCGATCCTTCGGCAAGCTCAGGACAAGTTTTATCGCGCCCGGGTTCGACCCTTCGGCGGAGTTTATACTGAGCACAGCCGAAGTGCTCAGGACAAGTTCGTCGAACCCCTACAGACAAAAGTCCCCAAAAACTACCCCGCTACCCGGTTCATGAATCCCTTACGTTAACGCCCCCGGTTTGAATTCGTCGGTAGGCTGGCCGAACTCCGTAAATTTTCTAAAAATATCTTCTTTGCGCAGGCCCATTTTAAGGAACTGATCCGCAAGGGCCTTTGCATTTGCGTCTCTCATCGGGCCCCAGCAGGAGTAACAGGCGCGATTATTCACCGGGCACAGCGCGCCGCATCCGGCATTGGTAACGGGGCCCATGCACGGTTCACCATATGCCACCAACACGCAGATGGCGCCTCTCAGTTTGCATTCGACACATACGCAATATTCCAGAAAGACCGGCTTCTTGCCCAGGAGCAGCGAGATCACCAGTTCGTCCAGGTCTCGCTCGCCCATGGGACATCCTTTGACGTAGCCGTCCACTTTCACATAATGATCGATCGGGGCGGCCGTTACCGAATGCAGGAACGCGGTATCGGCGTATACTCTTTTTTCCACATCGAGTTCGTCCGTTGAATTCTTTATGGCGGGTATGCCTCCGCAGACGGCGCAGGAGCCTATGGGGATGAGATACCTGCTCGCCTCCCTTATCTTTTTTAACTGGGACGCCTGCCACTCCTCGGTGATCGCTCCCTCGATCAACGCCACATCAAATGGCCCCGCCTCGACGCCGCCGGACTTGAGCATCTTGCAGTAGACGACATCCACGGCCTTCAGGGTCTCCAACAGATGCTTCTGAAAAAAGATCAGCTGGAACTCGCATCCGGCGCAACAGCTGTATTTAAATACCGCTATTCTCGGTTTCATTCGTTTCATGTTTTTAAACCGCGGATTGCGCGGATTAAACAATGACAGAAGACCTGATGTTCAAAATTAAGAACTGCCCCTCTCATCTTTAATCTGCCTTGTTCCCCCGTGGTTTATATCTCTTTCAATCCGCGCAATCCGCGCAATCCGCGGTTTCATTTCCCATTCCGTTGTTTTCACTGTTTTTCGCTGTTTTCATTTACAGCAGCGTGTCCGCGAACCTTTTTATATCGGCGTACGCAAACACGGGTCCGTCCTTGCATACGTACTTTGCGCCTATCTGGCAATGCCCGCAGTGGGCAGTCCCGCATTTCATCCTTCTCTCAAGGGAAACGAATATCCGGTTGCCACCCTGTCCCCTGATGATTAATTGTCGGGCGACAAACCGCATCATGATCTCGGGCCCGCAGGTAAAGGTTACCGTGTCCGCCAAGGGGACATCGATAGCGTCCAGGAGAGTGGTCACAACGCCCTGGCGGGCTCCCAAAATCCCCTTCCTTGGTTTTTCGTCCATGGAGAGCAGCACCTTTATTTCACCCGATTTTAGCCAATCCTCAAGCTCGTCCCTGTAAAGAATATCTTCCTCTGACCGCACGCCGTACAAGAGAAGCAGCTTGCCGAAACTTTTCCTGTTCTGCAAAAGGTAATACACAACAGGCCTTAAAGGTGCCATGCCGATGCCGCCGGCGACGATGACAACGTTCTTCCCCTTGGCCTGTTGCACCGGCCAGCCGTTTCCGAAGGGGCCGCGGACGTGCACCCTGTCTCCTTTACTAACCCGGCTGAGCGCCTCAGTCACATTGCCGGCGAGACGTATCGTATGCACGAAACTCCTCTTGCCGATGGGGAGCGAGCTGAAGGAAAGAGCCGCCTCGCCGATTCCCGGGATGCCCAGCATATTGAACTGGCCCGGTTGAAAGGTAACGGGCCGTGTGTCGGGAAGGGACAATTTCAGTGAAAAGGTGTTTTCCGTTTCGCGGGTTTTGTGCAGCACAACCGCCCGTAAAGGGAGCAGGGGATTCCCCGGATTTATTTTCATCGTTTCTCCGCAGGGCTCCAATCTCGCTGTATCTCTTTCGCCATCTCTGTAAGATCGATGCCGGTAGGGCACCAGGTCATGCACCTGCCGCAGCCGATGCATCCGACGCATCCGTATTGCTCGACCCATGTGCAGAGCTTGTGCGTGACAAATTGCCTGAGACGCGCTTCGCGCGAGGAGCGGAAGTTGCCGCCATGGACCCTGGCGAAATTTAATTCCTGGCATGAGTCCCAGTGGCGCTTTCTTTCCACCTGCTTCAAATCGAATCGTGTTAAATCCTCGGTGTTGTAGCAATAGCACGTGGGGCAGACCATGGTGCAGTTCGTGCAATTGAGACATCGAGTATCGGCTGTTACTTTATAGACAGAGTGGTTGAGGGTCCTGGCGAGCAGTTCCGGCAATCCTTTTGTATCGAGGAATTTTGTGAATGATGCTTCCGCCTTTTTTTCCACTCTCTTTTTTTGGGAAAGGTCCGCACCCGTGATTCTCCGGAGATTCGCGGCTTTCCGGATCAGGTCTCGCCCCCGCCGGGAACCGAACTCCATTACATAGGCCCGATCGACCGGGGTAATTTCGACGTCATAGCCATCCTTTATCTTCAGGAAGGGCCCGGTTCCCATTGAGGAGCAGAATCCCTGATCGCACGCCTTGGCGCAATTCAGTACAACGGTGATAGTCTCATGGCGCGCTTTGTTGTAAGAAAAATCCCATGAGTCGCGCGAAAATATCCGGTCCAGAACGGTGATGGCGTGCATATCACAGGGATGTATCGCGAAGAGTATATTCCTGGCAGCGGGGGCCGGGGTGACGACGCGGGTTTGCCCTGAACTGCGCTGTATGTGAAGGAACTCCTGCCGCTGCGGGTAGATGAAGTTGCGCGGAGCGAGCATTGTCGAGCAATAGTCGAGCTGAAGGGACGAGGGATCATCGATTCGCTCGAACACCGTTTGGCCCTTTTTCTTCAACACAGGGCCCTGCACCGCAAAATCGCGCAGCAGGGTGTCCGTCCAGTCAAAGAGGTCATCTCTTGCCAATAGATACCCTTCGCCTTGTGCATCTTTCATATCCGAGGCTGCCTCTCTCCCCACCCATACCATTTCCACACATCTTTTGTGAGATCCTCGTAGTCGCTTTTTATGTGCTCATACAGCCTGGCGTTCTCAATGGCCACTGCCCCGAAGTCGGCGAGCGCGCCGAGAAACTCAAGGTCCTCTTGATTGAGGCGGTATTCGTAGGCAGTATAGACCCTGAGCGCGCCGATGGTCCTGTCCTTTGATATGAGCGGGAGGCAGATTATGGATGTCACCCCCTCTTTTTGGGCTGCTCCGGGATATTGAATCCTTTTGTCCTTGGATGTATCTTTGATTACCACAATCCTGCCTTTGAAGCAGTCGGCGATGGACTTATCCGCTTTGATGGGTCCTTTCTGAATAAAGGAGCTGCGCAGACCGTATGTCGCGACAATTTCCAATTGCCCCGTATCCTTATTTATCAGCAGAATGGAAGCTCCCTTCGCGGACATGTTATCGGTGGCATTCTGGCACACGCTGTCCAGAATTTTCGTTATCTCGAGCTGCGACGTTATAGTTTTGCCTATGGCATTGAGGCTTTTAAGCCTGTCATATCTCTGAGCATTCTTGATGACCGCCGCCCCCTGCGTCGCGACGGTAGTTACAAAGGCGATCTCATCGCGGCGGAAGACGCGCTCCTTGTCGGAATAAATTCGCAGTACCCCCAATAACTGTTTTTGATACTCGAGAGGGATACAGAGCACAGACTTGATGCCCTCCCTTTTTGCCTGTTGGGGATATTGGAGCAGCTTGTTCTTGCCGACATCCCTCACCTGGACAACCTTTCCTTTCAAAGCCAGCTTGTCGATCGGGCTTTTGTCTATTTCCACCAGACCTTTCGCTACATAGGATTGAGAGAGACCAAAGACCGCGGCGGCCTTTAATGCTTTGCCGGATCTATCAAGGAGCCTCACGGAGCTTGCTTTCGCCTGGAGGCACTGGGTAACATTTTTTACCAGTGCGAGGAGAGCCTCATGGTAATCCAAAGTGGAGATTACATTCTTGCAGGTCGTGCAAAGGTTGCTTAATAATTTCTCTTGCTTGGGCATATCCCGCCTCCTCTGTGAAGCTTAAGGAATTTTAGTGTTTCATCATTTCTGACTTTAGTGTTCTGGGCCATAAGTTCGGTGACGTAGTATGTTATTGTCAGCCGTTCATTACGGGCCCAATCATCCTTAATGTGCCATTGCGAGCCCCACGGAGTGGGGCGCGGCAATCTCAACTATATGGCCTTTTTGAGCGAGAGATTGCTTCGTCGCCTCCCGCTCCTCGCAATGACAGGATAGACTATTTTCTACGTCCTCTATTATGTCATTGTATTTATGACCGTGTGCACTTAGCAAATAGTTACGTCCCGCGCGCAGAATTGTAAGGCTAAAGCATTCCCCGCGCTCTCCATGAGCCTGCCTGCCGGCAGGCAGAGGAGAATCAATCCGGCATTTTACTTATTCAATCTCAGTACTGCCAGAGAAACACGCAGTCACAGGTAATGAGTTAGTCTGGGGTGCATTCAGTTCAATTGCCATCCCCGCACTTCGACTGCGCTCAGTGTAAACTCAAGCGGGGATCCAGCATAAAGCCTGGACTCCTGGTGGAGTTTACCCTCGTGAAAACGGGGGCAGGAGTGACATGTTCTAAAATATGCGCCCGCCCAAGACAGACCCATTACAAATATAGAATTTTGCGCTCGCAAATAGAGAAACATCCGCGGGAGATCAATCCCAGCTCACCTCTCCCTGCAGTTCTATCCGCCGATCGCGCGGCGCACAGCCGGATTGAAAATAATATTTATGATCGTCACACAGTCGCCGCGGCTGTACTCGTTCTATCTCCTGGGGGGATGCTGCGAACGCTTTATGACACATTCAGGGCAGAGCCAGTGGGTGAATTTTGCATCCGTGCGGTCGCGGAAATAGACCTCAACCTGCTGCCAGTAGCCTTTGTCATCGCGTACCTTTTTACATGAGGCGCAGATAGGAAGCAATCCCTTCAGGATTTTCACGTTCGCCAGCGATTCCCTGATCGCCCTGTTGGCCGTATCGAGTTCCTCGTTTGTCTGCCGCAGCTTCTTTTCGATTTCCCGTTCTTTCTCCAGCTTGCGGATATTTGAATCGAGCAAAATGCCCGCAACAATGAGCAGGACCGAGATGAGCAGATCGACATAATATTTATCAACGGGGACGAATAGGTAAAACCCGTCTATCTTTTCCACGCCGAGCACGAGAAAAGCGGCAGCGACTCCGATAAAGGTAAATATCCATCGTCTTAAGAACTGCATATCCACCTCCTGGAAATTGGTGTGTTTTTGATCATCGTTTGATAGTGACGGAATGATTAATAACTTATCCTGGCAATGAGCATTTCATCAGCATCATATCAAAAACCCCTGTTGAATATTTAATCTTCTTTTGTGCGATACATTTGAATCCTAGAGCCTCGTAAAAGCCCGATAAAAAGTCTCCCTCGACACAATCAATATATGCTTCATTTGCCCCTGTTCTATACAGATAGTTCGTGCTTTCTTGGACGGCCTTTCTCCCAAAACCTTTGCCTCGATAGAATGAGGAGATGGAGATAGTACACAACCATCGTGATTGTTTTAAGGTTTTAAGGAGTTTTAAGGGTTTTAAGGGGTCGGACCTGCGTAACTTCCTTAATTTCAAAGCGTTAGATTCCATTTATAGCTATTTTTGATGCTTAGAGGTCTGTTTTGGGAGCTGAAATGGGCTTTGTAAGATGATTTTGTTTCTCCTAACATGAACATCCCAGCCTCTTCACTTATTTTTCGGTACATAGCCTTCATCCCCAATCCCTCCATGGTTCTTTTCACAAAGGCTTCATCTCCCACTGCAATGTTTTCTACCCATTTCGACTCACGTGCGCTTCCATCACCTTCCAAGATAGTCTTCACCCATAATCTCTGCCGACTCGCTAGCTCCTCAACGCTGCGAAGCTCCAGAAGCTCTGCAGCGCGATCTAGATCAATTACCTGGTACCGTTGGGGAGGATTCTGAATGACCGTGTAACCACAACTTTCCCATTCCGAAGGATGACGGACAACCCCCGCTCTGACCATGTTCAAGTCGATATATGCCATGCATTGTGACAGATGTTTTCCGGTCTGAATGGCCGTAGCATGATATCTATCTTCCCAGAAAGCACCTTTACGCTGCTTCCGTTGATTATATTCCTGAGCGATTCTCCCTGCGACAAGTTGCATTGAGCGGGGGATTGTCCATTCGTCTTCCCTATCCATGACAAGTAGGTGAATGTGGTTGGATGTCACCATATAATTGAGAATGCTGAGGCCATATCGTTTCCGTGCTTCAAAAAGCCACCGGATCCATCGCCGACGATCCCTGATGAATTTGAGCAGGAAATCCTTCTTATGGCAGCGATGAGTAATATGCCATACACACCCAGGAATATGAAATCTGTTTGCTCTCGGCATAAAGACCACCTTCTGTTAACAGGTCCTTTTTAAAGGTGAAACTGAAGCTCTAAGCTATATTTAAGGTATCTAATTATACGTTATTCTTTCTATTATAACTAATTACGTAGGTCCGACCCTAATTACCTCCTAATAGGGTCAGGCAAAAATATCGATTATGCCCTCCGACCTAATAGCATGTGCAATTGCTGTCTAATACGATCAGCTAAATCTTGTGCCGCTCGTTGGTTGATTAAATGCTTATCGAACTCCGAGGAATGAACCCATGGGTTCTGTAGCCTATCCGGATCTGATTCATAGCGTGGGATGATATGCCAATGAATGTGCGGGACGACGTTGCCGTAGCATGCGTAATTCAATTTCCATGGCTGGAAGGTTGCAGCGATTGCACCTGCCGCAATCATCAGTTCGTGAAACAGCTCTGCCTGGACAGGTTGGGGAAGTTCATGTAACTCGCGGACGTGATTCTTCAGAAATACCAGGGAATATCCTTTATGAAACTGATGATTGCCGACTACGAAGATGGAATTCTTGAATTCATGAATGAAATAGCTATTTTCACCCTTTCTCCAGAGCGAAATTTGGTTGCAGATCGGGCATGCGTCGTGTTGTTCTTCCACATAGCCTCCTCGTACAGGATCAGTCCTTTGAATATTTTCCAATGAGTGGAGCTAAATCATCTCTTAGTCTGGCAGAGATGCAATCTCGCTGTGTGAAAATTGCGTCTCTCAAAGCTGTGGCACAGCTGCAGCTTCGCTCTCGCGTGATAGTGGGTAATGCCGCGAGGAGAATTCTTTTTGCAGTCGCAATGTTCTTTTGAAGGTTGGCTATAACCATTTTCGTCGTCACGGGTTCTTCGGTTTCATGCCAGACATCGTAATCGGTGACCAAAGCAACCGATGAGTAGCAGATTTCGGCTTCCCGTGCCAATTTTGCCTCGGGCATAACAGTCATTCCTATGATATCAACCCCCCATTTGCGATACACATTTGATTCCCCCTTGCTGGAGTATTGAGGCCCCTCAATACACATAAGGCAGCCTCCCTTATGCACCTTCGCCCCAACCTTCTTGGCAGATGCATAAAGGAGCTCGCTCATTGTGGAGCAGAATGGATCAGCAAAACTGATATGCGCCACCAGGCCGTTCCCAAAGAATGTGCTCGCTCGTTTTTTAGTATGATCAAAGATTTGGTCGGGAATAACGATATGCAGTGGCGCAATTTCCTCTCTCATGCTGCCGCACACCGTGAAGGCGATAATCTGCTCAACGCCAAGGCTCTTCAAGGCAAATATATTGGCCCGTGAAGGGACCTCAGTGGGCAGTATTGTATGCCCCCGGCCATGCCTGGGGATGAAGGCAATTCTTTCACCTCCCACACCGCCTATAGTAATGACGTCGCTGGGACCACCAAAGGGCGTTTCAACTTTTACTTCCTCAATTACTGTTAAGCCTTCCATTTGGTAAAAACCACTTCCTCCGATTACGCCAATCATCGTTTGAGTCATTGTTACAACCTCCCATTGTGAAATATTTGATACATTACCTTGACGTTGTAGATAACTCTTTGCCATTTGGTTAGTTACAGATTAGATATGACATACCTGTGAACCTATATTTTAATCACGATATCTTCAGATTAAGTATGTTATGTAATACGTCTGCAATGTCCGTTATCCGATTAATTACATCTTACATCCAAGTAATACTTAAAAGTAGAGCTTATTGAAACTGTAATGGTTTAGACTAAATTGGACTTTTTCGGGTTCTTAGATTTGTATGAATCTCGTCTCCATGGATGGTAAGATTTTAGCATAGAAAGGAGGCGGAGAGATGGAAAAGAGGAAGTTTAGTCCGGAGGAGAAGTATAAGATTCTGGAAGAGGTGCATGCGCCTGCTGCAAGCATTGCAGAGGTATGCCGTCGGCATCAGATGGCACCGAGTTTGGTGTACTCCTGGGAGAGGCAGGCAAAGCAGGGAGCCATAGAGGCTTTGAAGGGGAAAGGGAAC
>JAPLCW010000100.1 GCA_026392015.1 Candidatus Auribacterota bacterium
ACTTGTCATCCCCGCACTTCGACTGCGCTCAGTGTAAACTCGAGCGGGGATCCAGTATGAAACCTGGATTCCTGCTGGAGTTTACCCTCGTGAAAACGGGGGCAGGAATGACATATTCAGCAATGTACCACCCATAAGTGATGCATTACAGTTCCAACAACTATCTCATTGATATCTTAATCGCTATTAAGGACGCAGATGAACGCAGAACACGCAGATACGAAAACAGTTTGCGGTGAAAACTTCAGAGATTCAATCTGCTTCTTTTGTTAATCTGCGTTCATCTGCGCAAATCTGCGTCAAAACATTCAGTATATTCAATGCCCTTAGTGGTTACGCCCCTTTTAGTACGGGCGCCTCGTGAATAATCCATGATAAGTCCCGGTTACAAAAATAGATCGTAAAGCTTGAAAAGCCCTCATTTTTTGTCCCATGGTTTTCAGCCAGGAGATGAAGTCAGAAGGACGGGTTTGGGGGTTGCATCGTCTCTCTCGAAATGATGACCTGACCGCACAGGACTCCGCTCTTAATCCCGAAGTCGTATTGCCACGCTGTGATCGATCGCATCCCCATTCTGCGTCGAGGCCACCAGTGCGGCCTGGAAGACCTTCAACGCGGCAAATATCCTGGGAATATCCGACTTCATTCGCGCGATTCTGTCCGCCCTCTCCTTCTCCTCGGGGGGCGTCGCGAACCCCTTTATGGCCAGGTACCAGTTCGCCACACCTTCTCCTATCTCCCTCAGGCGATCGCAGTCGAAGTAACTCACCTGTGTGAGCTCCTTCGGGGCACGCCGCATGAGACTTGCGAATTTCTCCTCGGCGAGAACGGATCTCCCATTCCCCTTCCCGGCATCGATGATCGTCTCCACCGATGCCCTGTCGAGGCCTATAACGAGATAGTTTCCCATACACGCAAACGAAGGGGAGAAACCGGGGAGGGGATAGCTCAGTGTCCTGACCTCCTCGCCGGCGTGCTCGTGCGTGCTGACATGCGGCTTGAGGAATGTCCATGTCTCCTGCGCCGCGTCCGCAGACGGCTGACAAATTCTCTCCATGATTTTCAGAAGCGTCTTCTGCGCAGCCACACGGTCCTTTACCGACACCACGAGGCCCGCCTTCGCGATGGGCAGGAGCCCCCCCGTCTGAATATCCGAGAGCAGAAGGGCGGCTTCCTCCCCCACCCAGGGGAGAATATCCTTTTCAAGATTTATACCATACCTTGCCTGGACGTCGCCGAGGAGGCGCATGAGCGGCGTGGCCATAACCTGCGTCTTGCATGCTCCCCATACCGCCGCTGCATCGCCGATCTGGAAATCCGTGAACGCGACGGTTCCTGCCGGCACACACGAGAGAAGATTCAATCTGCGCGGAGTGGCAGCGCAGACAGTGGGCTGTTCAAGGCGTGTGCGCAGTGTGGCCGCAAATCCCTTCTCACGGCAAAAATAGCCTCCGTAAGAAATGACGGGGAAGCGGGTTTTCAAGAACTGCGACAGCCATTCCGCGGCGGAGGGATTTGTCTGGCGTATCCTATTCTCCAGAAGGGCGAGCACCTGTGCTTCCTTATGAAGCGCCCTCAGATTTAGGTAGGCATAGCCTGTCGGGGCGCTGCCGCACTGGAGGGGCTTTCCCATGCCGGCCCTGAACGTCTCATCCTTGGAAAGGGGTTTCCTGGCTCTTCCTTCCTTCAAGTCGATCATCTCCCTGAGCGCATCCATCGAATTGGTGAGAGACAGGGCGAAGAGACAGTTTTCACCGGCGCGTGCATACACACCCTCAATAGGGGGGAGAGCAAATATCTGGAACGAGTAGATCTCCATTCCGCCGTAGCTTCCGGCCGGCACTCCCCGGAACTCATTCCTGATGCGCGCGAGCAACCTCTCCTGATCTCCTTCCGTCTTCACCGCGGCGAGAACGGAGAGGCCGAAGCGGCTCTCCCTGCCGTAGAGTGCAATGGCTGATTTTTCACCAAGGAGGATGTCGAGGGCCTTGAGAGAATCGAGCGGAATTCCCTCCGACCGCAGGCCCTCGCGCGCCGACTTTGCAGCTTCCTTCACGCACCCGGTCCCGCTCAATCCCCTCCAGAATCCTGACTTTTCGATATCATCAGCGAGCTTCGCTCCGTCATTCACACCCAGGTATGCAACGGCTCCTTCCGGGAAGAGGGCCGCGAACGGGATCTCGGGTGCCCTGCTTTTTATAATCAGGAACACGACGCAAATAATCAGTATGACAAGAACAAGCACTGAGAATTTTTTCATACTTTCCTCCACACGCAAAGCGGCTGGGATATTGTAACATCTATCATTTTTATATCTACCTCAATACCGGATTTTCTGTTGTATATATTGCTTTTGCAGATCGCCAAGCTTAACATCTTCCGATATGTCAAACCTCCTCTTCAATTCTTCACAAAGTTTAGGATAGTCTTCAATATCCAGCTTCCCGTTCATAATTTGTTGCACTACCTTGCATTTGTTTTGCATACCTTTTGCCAAAGAAGCTACCTCCGCAGCGAAAAGCCATTTTGCAGTGCCCATCTTAACCTCCTTTTAGAACATCTTCCCAATCCTATAGATCACAAGCATAAACCATGCCAACTTGCTAAAATAATGGTCGCAAATTTTAAATATTATAATTTATTGCCTATCAGCATGTTGCGATATATAAATCCAATTACGTCTTTTATATCTAAAGACTGCCTTTCCTTTAAACGCTCTATAATGATACAACGTATCAGGCAATTGATTTAAAATACAACAGTTGTTCATTCATAGACTTGTAGTTGGCAAATTTAGCATGAGCAAGTTATAGATAAAATCCCATCATGGAGGGTATAAATTACTGATAATGGCTCTCTTCCACTTTGTGTGGGTAAATATCTTTATCCCCTCCCCCTCAAGGGGGGAGGAGAATGTACTGCACCCACACAGAATGGAAGAGAGCCCTAATAATTAGTGTGGTATTTCAGAAACAACCTTCTTACTGCCATCATTGCGACGCGGCAATCCCGCTCTGAAAGCTTATTACATGATTGCTTCGTCCCGCTTAGCGGGACTGGCAATGACAAAATAATGAAACGTATTTCTGAGACATGACACTAGCCCTCGCAGAAGAATATGGTTACAACATCTACACACCCTCTTACCTTCAAAGGGGAGACGGAGGGAAAGGAAAGTGTCCCGACAACGAGGAGATATTTACCAACGTAGGGAAAAAAGATTAGAACCCTTTAGCCTGGATTATTCATCTGCGTGTTGTAGGGGTTCGATTCATCGAACCCAGGCTGAGAACGGGCTTGATAAAACTTGTCCTGTCGAAGACCCTGAGCACTTCGGCTACGCTCAGTATAAACTCAGTCGAAGGGACCTTGCCGAAGGATCAAGCCCCTACACTACAATGTGTTATCAGATATGGAGATCGCCCTGATCTCGAGTTGATGAATAGACCAGGTTAGAGGAGACGATATTATCTGCACAAATAGAAATACGGACAGCGGGCGCAGCGGCGCGGGTCTCCCTCATCGGCCATGAACGGGATATTCGGATCGTTGATCTCCGAGAGGATGAACGCGAGCGCGCTCATGCACTTGTTCATGATCTCCCCCACCCGCTCGCGATCCCTGCGTGAGGGAAACTCCGCGAGCTCGCGCGTCCTCAGGTTGTAGCATGCCGCGCGCACCTGATCCTCCCCCCAGCGCTGCCGCACAAAGTTGAGGTACAGGGGGAGCTGAAACGACCGGACCGCTTCCTGGACTGATTCGCGAGAGAAATCCTGCAGGGCGAGCAGAGGCGCGCTCCTGGGGCGCGGATCGCCGCCGCCGGTTTTATAGTCAACGATGAGGATGCTTCCGTCGGAGAGCCTGTCGATCCTGTCAACCCTGTATCTGAACCGGTGCGTGGGCCCCTCGGCTTCGAAATCCCCCTCGAGATCCTGCTCCAGAGAGATCACCTCCTGCACATCCCTCTCCGCCTCGTTGTCGAGAAATCTTTCCATCCTGAACCTCATCACATGATGGAGAAGAAACGATTCCGGCCCCATCCGCCTTCCGAGACTCTCCGCGAAGCGCGCATCCAACCGCGCGAGGAGCGAGTCCCGGAATTCGCGGTCAATAAGGGGCTTCTTCCCGATACAATCTCCGAACGATTCGCGGAGAACGGAATGGAGCAGCGTCCCCACATCCGCCCCGTCCGGTTCCTCGAGTAAATCCTCTCTTTCCCTCAGCCTCAGCACATAGCGGTAGTAGAAACTGAGAGGGCAGGCGAGATAGGTATCGACGCTCGAGGGGGAGTAGGCAGCGGCTTTCAGAAACTCCATAACCCCCGCGCGCTTCTCCACCGCGCCCCTTTTCGGCACGATGTCTGTCGCGAACCCGGCGCGGCGGACCGGAGCCCCCTGCGCCGACTTCAGTCGCTTCTGCCGCTCCCAGACGAGCTCCTCGATGAAACGGCTCCTCTCCTTTTTGGGGCTGTCGTCGTAGATGAGATAAACGTTTTTTGCGTGGGAGATCAAACGCATAAAATGATAGCGCTGAATTTCCTCCTCCTCCTCCACCCGCTTAAGCCCGAGGCTCACCATCACCTGGCGCGGGATCAGCGGCTCGGAGAGCCGCAGGGAGGGTAGGGACGATTCGTTGACGTCCATGACGATCACATTCTCGAAATTGAGCGCGCGGGTCTCGAACAGGCCGAGCACCTGAAGGCCCCGGAGGGGGGAACCGGAAAATGCGGTCTTCCCGTGTCCGAGCGCATCCATGAATATCCTGAAAAGTCCCTCCTGCGGGAAACGCTCATCGGCAAACGATGCGTTTCGCATATCCTCGGCAATCGCGAGGACCTCCTCCGCCACCTTCACATTGATGAAGTAGAGCGGGAGCGAGCTCTTTCTCGTCACGACGTCGAGAAATCGTTCGATGGCGGCTGAGAGCTCGCGCGGGGTCTTGACCTTCTCCCAGATCCTGAAGGCGATCTCGTGGAGCGCACTGAGGATGCCGGGAAGCTCGCCTGGATCGAGCTGGATATTCATATTAACGAGCGTCGCGGAGGCGAACCGGTAGATCTCTCCGCAGTTCTCGACGTCCTCGAGCGTGAGGAAGAGTCTGCCCCCGATGGGGGCGGGGGCGAGTCCCGACACGACCTCCTCAATCTTATGCGTGAGAACCCGCGTGACCGAGGGCTCGAGCGCGAGATTCATATTCTTCAGAAGCGGGTGGTTGAGCGCACGGAGATAATCCCGCGCGTAGTACGCCCCCTCCCTCCTGGTCCGCTGGGCGTCCAGAATCGCCTCAAGGAGACTGTAGAGGGGATTCCTCTTCAAAGGGTATCCCATCGAGATGTTCATCCCGTCCACGCAGGAGCCGATCTCCGATACCAGCGGAATCAGACCGCCGGAGTCGGGGAGCACGATCACCGTCCTGTCCCTGTTTTTGATCTTTTTCACCAGTTCGCGCACGAGCCCCACCTGGGCGTGTGTGTCGATCCCCGCCGAAATGTGGAGCGTGTAGGAAGGCGCTTTGGGGCTCTGCGGCGCGATGCGGCAGGAGAAGGAGCGTGAGAGCCTCTCGAATACGCGCCAGGGTGAATCGTCGGACTGGAAGAGGAGGGACGCTCTGCCGCTCGTGTACATCTGTGCGATTGTTCTCTCCTCCGTTGCGTGAAGGTAGAAAAAATTACAGAAGAGCGTGTCGGCGAACTCGCGGAGATCTGTCTCATGGACGATCTCGGCGGCGCGCAGGTAGATGAATCCCCGCGAATACGATCCGTGTTCCCGGAGGGCCCCATGATAGGCCTCCCGCAGCAAGGTGATGCTCGAGAGGAGCACGTTCACGCTCGCGGGAACCTCATAGCCTATTTCCGCGCTGGCCTGGATAGTGTTGAGCGCGGCGTTCGTCACATCCTCAAGGTCGCACTGATCGATGAACGACGCGATCTCCCGCGCCCAGGGAAGGAACCGTGAGAACTCCTCACGCCCCTTTGTGATCTCGGGAGACACCGCCTTCGCGAGCCGGTAGATGAGGTAGCACGCATCCATCTCCCTGATGAGCCGGCAGGGCTCCCTCTTTTCGACGAGGAACTGCATGAACTCATCCATGGAGAAAAACCGCGGAGGGTGGAAACTTGCCCCGATCCGCCGCCCGAGCTCGCGCTTCAGGAAAAGCGCGGGTCGCCTTCCGCCGAACACGACCGCGATCCGGCTCAGGTCGTTTCCCTCACTGCGGAAACGCTCCATGAGGTGATCGGCAAGCACGCGGATAAAATCATCCGCGAAGCTGCACGTGATAATCCTCTCCATCTATCCTCTCCTCTTATCAGCACTAAGGATTAAGCACTAAGAATTTAAGCTTAAAACTTAGAGTTCAATGTCCAACTGCCCGCACTAAGCATTATGCTTACGGCTTAGTGCTTAATCCTTAGCGCTGAATTTGGGATTTGGGATTTCAGGGCCTACCTCCTCCACGCGCGCGCTGTCGAGGAATATGAGAAATCCCCTGACATTCCGTGCGGGATAGATTTCCCCCACTACCCTGCAATACTCACGCACCTGCTCATGTTGTTCTCCCGTATCGGACTCGGAGCTCTTGTAGTCGATGATCCACACCTCCCCCTTCTTCACCACGAGGCGGTCTATCCTGAATGTCCGTCCGCTCCGGTCCGCAATTTCTTTCTCACAGTGCACCTCGCCATCGCCCATAAAGAAAAACGGCCGCACGCGTTCGCTCGAGAGGAGATCGCGGATGCGTGCCTCGACACCGGCGATCTCCGCTGCGAACGGATACTGCGCGCTCACCGCTGCCACGGCGCGCGCGATGGCCTGTTCCGCCTCCTCGCCCTCCAGGTCTCCGAGCCGGGAGAGCGCATAGTGGAGAAGCTCCCCGCGCAGCAGATCCGCGCGCCCCGTAATCCTCCAGGCCCCGGGCTCCTCGTTGCCGAGGCGGGGGATCCAATCGCCGTAGCAGGGGGGAGGAAGCTCCACGGCGGCCGCTTCCCGTTCTTCGCGTCCCTCCCGCCGCACGGGGCTTCCACTCTCCATGCAGCGAGGGGGAATCAGGCACGGCCCCGATCCCTCCCCCTCACCCCGCGGGATAAAGATATACAGTTCATCGCGCGGCCTGGTGCACGCCACGTAGGCAATGTTCAGTTCATCGACCATGGACCGCATGTACTCTTCGCGGAATAGATCCCGCACAAGAGGAGAAAATCTGCGGTACTTCTCGTCCAACCTCACGAGCGACAGGGTGTTTTCCCTGCGCGTCACCGCGCGGGGAGGCCCGTGATTCTTCCCCCTTCTCCCTCCCGCGCTCGGCGAGGGATCGAGGGATGGAACTATCACCACGGGGAATTGAAGTCCCTTTGCCTTGTGTATCGTCATCACCTTCACCGCCCCCGCCCCCGGCGAGGGGACAAAGAGATCGTCTTCACCCGCGTTTTCAATGTACGTGAGAAACGCCGCCATCCCCATCCCCTCCTCCTCCCTTTCAATGACGAGATCGAGAAATTTCATGAAGAACCCGTGACTCGCGGGGAAATGTTCGAATACATGAAACGTCTCCAGGATCGCAACCGAGAGTTCGTAGAGAGGCACGAACCCCACCTTCCTGAAAAGGGCATCCAGACACGCGTCCCAGACGGCGGGATAGCGCGCGCGAAACTCCCGGTAGAGGTACCCCGACCGGTCACCCTCGCCGCGGCTTTGCAGGGAAAAGAGAAAATCGTCCATCTCCCCGTGGGCGGTCCGCGCGACGCGGCGGAATATCTCCCCGAGGATAAACGACGCGAATGACAGATCGTCAATCGGTGAATTGAGAAATTTCAGCAGCGACACGAGCTCCTTGATATGGGGATTGTATCGGATGCTCAGCGTTCTCTCCGACTCCACACGGACTCCCTCGCGGATGAGCCAGCTCGTCACCTTCTCCACCTCGTCGTTTCCGCGCGTGAGCACGGCGATATCCTCCGGAGGGAATCGTTTCAGGATTCCCTTGAGAAGATCGATCAACCGGGGCCGCAGGAGCTCATCCCTCCCGTCGCTGTCCGCGCTCTCTATAAACTCCGCTTTCACGTAACCGCCGGGGCGTCCCTCTTCCCGCACCTGGAGTGAATCTCGGTAAATCTCGACGATCTCCTCCATCTCGCTGTGCGAGAGTTTGTTCCTGTCCGCTTCCCCTTCCTCGGGCTGGGATGACTGAATGAAACGACGGAGATTTTCCGCGGAAAAGATCTCGTTGTTAAACTCGACTATCCGCATTCGGCTCCTGTGATTTTCAGTCAGAGACTCCTTGGTTACATGAAACGCCTCGAACCTCCGCGGGAGCGCGTCAAAGAGCGCCACCTCTCCTCCCCTGAAGCGGTAGATGGCCTGCTTTCTGTCCCCCACGTAAAAAAGAGACCCCCCCGTCGAGAGAGCCTCCTCCACCATCGCCGAGAGATTGCGCCATTGAAGGATGCTCGTGTCCTGGAATTCATCGATGAGGTAGTGGCGGAACCTGCCGGCGAGGCGGTAGTAGAGTTCGGGGACGCTCACGCGCTCCGAGTCAAAAAGCTCCGATGCCCTCCTGTTCAGCTCCGCGAGAAAAACAAGATCAGCGCTCTGTGCGCGCTCCCTGAATCGATCGAGGACGATTTCGAGGATGTCGATGTAGCAGTCGAAGAGCGCGCACGCCTCGTCCGTTGCGAGCCCCGCGAGTCCCTCTCGCACGCGCCTCCAGGCCAAAAGCGATTCCGGGCTCGACGCGTATCCTTTGTTCATGGGGACTTCGTCTCTCGCGAAGTAGACACTCTTCATACGCCCCAAATCGATCCCCCCCGATCCGTCCCCCAGGGCGCTATGCAGGGCGTCCACGAACCTCTTGTGTGCGCCCTCGGTACATTTCTCTGCAAACTGGGCAATAATTTTGTGCAACTCTCTTCTCCGGCGCATCAGCTCGGCTCCCCTGATGCCCGACCTTGTGAACTCTCCGCCGTAGTAGTTGCGGCAGCCGTACAGGGCTCCGACAATCTCGAGGATATCCGCCCGGGGAGACCATCCGCTCCTGTCCTCCACAATGAGGTACTGGTCGAGAAAGAGTTCAAGAAGTCTCCTGATACTCCCTTCACGCGGGATATCATCGATGCACCGGTCGAGACTGTAGGCAAGGCACTCCCTGCTGTCTCTTTTTATCTCGAAGTTCGCCGAGAGCCCCAGCTCCGATGCGCACCCGGAGAGGAGCAGATTCACAAAACTGTCGATCGTGTGAACCTGGAAGTCATTGTAGTGCCGCACGAGGTAATCGATCACTGCGTAGGCCTTCTTGCGGAGCCGCACCCGTTCGCCGCCCAGGGCACTCATGAGATCCTTCTCCATCCTCTCCTCCCGAGCGGAGAATCCGCCGAGCGCAATCTTCTTGAGGAGTTCCAGAATACGCTCCTTCATCTCTCGCGCGGCGGCGTTCGTGAAGGTGATTGCGAGAATGGCGTGCGCATCCTCCGGCATCGCGGCATCCTGCATGAGGAGCTGGATGTACCGCTTCGCGAGGGCATGGGTTTTCCCGGACCCCGCCGACGCCTCAACGACGCGTACCTCTGGAAATTTCATTGGAGTGGAACCTGAGATTTTCACATGATCACCGAGCGTAAGGAGAAAGGCCGCGGCGCCAGGAGTCTGCCCCGTCACGCGGAGCCGGAAATCGCATACTTAACATGATTGATTCACCAACGTATAACGCTTTCAAACCGCGGATTGTACGGATTGGGCGGATAGCGGAGTCACCATAACCACGGATTAACACCGATAAACACGGATTAAAATACCATCATAAAATCAAAGACCACAAGCTGAAAACTGCCCTGGTGGACTTACAATATGGCTTGCCGTGTTTATCCGTGGTTCTGATGTAGTATTTTTCTTTTTAATCCGCCAAATCCGCGTAATCCGCGGTTCCTCATTCTTCTACCATAACTGACTCATACTAGATCTCCACGCCTATCTTCCTCAATATCTTCGCCAGCTTTGCCAGGGGGAGACCCACCACATTATAGAAGCACCCCTCGATGCGATCGATGAATATCGCCCCCCGCCCCTGCGCATCGAAACTGCCCGCCAGATGAAGCGGCGAAACCTTTTTGAAATAGTTCCTGATCTGTTCCTCGCTCATCGGCGCCATCCATATCTTCGTTCGCTCATACGCGGTATAGGTGTCCCTCCGATCGATATCAATCACCGCGATGCCCGTGTAGACCCACTGCGGTCTGCGTGAGAGCGTTTTCAGCGTCGCCAGCGCTTCCCGAACGTCTCTGGGCTTTCCCACAATATTCCTCCCGACGCGGACGACCGTGTCGGCGGAGATCACGATGCCGGAGCCTTTCCTCCGGGCGACATCCCTCGCCTTCCGCAACGCATTCCGCACCACCAGATCGCTGCAATTCCCGCTCGACTCCTTCCACTCCTTCACCCTGGGGGCCACAACGGAAAAACGGAGGCCGATCTGCCGGAGGAGCTCCCGCCTCGCGCGGGAGCGAGACGCGAGAATTATCCTTTTCATAGTGCAGCGCCTTTATGACATGAGAGATGTTGAATTACCCGCTGATTTCGACCGCCCAAAGGAATTTAGGGGGAGAACCGCGGATTTTGCGGATTGCGCGGATTTACTGCCGGGATAGTGCTCTATAACTTTGTAATCCGCGGTTAGTAACCTTTGTTCTTGATTCTCATTGCTCCAGCACATTCCCTCATATCGGCTTTTTCACTCGTAGTCCGACGTGAAGGGGGGGCGGCGGCGGGAGGCTACATCTGTTCGCCGAGAGAGAATACCTCGATATCCTTCACGGCCCGTTTTGCCTTGTAGAGCGCATGGTCCGCGCAGGAGATGAGAAGCTCCGAGGAGAGAGGCTTCTCCGGGTCCCTCACCGCAACTCCGGCGGTCAGGCTGGGCCTCATGGAATCGCTCATCGTCTCCGAGGCGAATGCCGCGTTGACGGTGCTGATAATCCGGCCCGCCACTTCCCTCCCCTCCATCCCCGTCTCGGGCAGGATGACCGCAAACTCATCGCCGCCGTAGCGGAACGGGATGTCGCTCTCGCGTATCGAATCCTTGATGAGGCTCGCCATTTTGTTGAGAACGAAATTGCCGTTCGAATGGCCGAGGGTATCATTGAGCTTCTTGAAATGGTTCACGTCGCACATCATGAGAGAGAGGGGATGGCCGTAGCGTTTGGCCCGTTTCACCTCCTCATCGATGCGCGTGCGGAAATATTGATAGTTATACAATCCCGTCAGCTCATCGGTGATCAGCGCGCGATGGAGCATCGTCCGGACTCGATGCTGCTCTTGCTCCATGAAGCCGCCGAATGATCCCACGAGGAAGTAGAGGATCACCTGTGCGAGCATCTGCGGATCGGTCGGGGCCACGCCCGCCCCCCTCGCAATCACACCCGCCACCACCACACACACAGCCGCACATCCGAGCCCGCCGGGAAGACCGTAGTAACTTGACGCGAGGATAACAGGAATAATGAAGAAGCTGAGAGACAGGCTATTCCGGGGAAGGCCAAAGGTAATGATGATCGCAAAAAAGATACTCAGGGCAAGGAGGAGTATCTTTTCCCAGGCTGGTCTCTTTATCATCGTATATTCTCCCTAGGACATTATACATGAGGCGGTATTTTACCGCAACTGGGGATCGATTGCGTCACGGAGGCCGTCGCCTAAAAAGTTGAGCGAGAAAAGGGTGAGCGCCATTGCGACGCCGGGAAAGAGCAGAAGCCACCAGTAGATCCTGAGCGCGTTGATCGATGATGCACCGTCGGCAATGAGAGTGCCCCAGGAGCTGGAGGGCGGCGGTACGCCGAGGCCGAGGAAACTTAGAAACGCCTCCTGGAGCATTACCGCGGGGACAGTGAGAGTCATATAGACCACAACCGGCCCCATGACATTCGGGAGAAGGTGATTGATGATGATCCTGAGGTGCCCCGCCCCTATGGCGCGGCTCGCCTGGATAAACTCCTTCTCCTTGATCGAAAGCACCTGGCCTCGCACGATGCGGGCAACCGTAAGCCACTGGACCGCCCCCAGGGCGATGAAGAGGAGGAGAACGCTTCTGCCGAAGACAGCGACGAGGACAATGACGAAAAACATATAGGGGAGCGAATAAACGATATCCACGACGCGCATCATGAGGTTGTCCGTCGAGTCGCCCGCATAACCTGAAATCGCGCCGTACGCAACCCCGATGAACAAACTCACCAGCGTCGCCACAAGACCGATGCCGAGAGACAGCCGGGCTCCGTATAAAACCCGCGTGAGGAGGTCCCTCCCGTGGATATCCGTTCCCATGAGGTGTTTCAGCGATGGGGGGCGAAACTGGTCGGGGGAGGTTTCATCATATCCGTAGGAACAAATGAACGGCGCCGCGAGGGCGAGAACCGTGATCACGATTACCACAATTCCCCCCGCTACCGCCATCTTGTTCCGCAGCAGCCTGCGCCACGCCTGGTACCATAAGCTCCGTCCCACGGGCGTTGTGAGAGAGGACGATGTAATTGTTTGATTCATATATCAGATTTTCTCCCACTGCAAGCGATTGGGCGATTAGGGGATTGTGCGATTAGGTACATTGTAACCTAATCGCACAATCGCCTAATCGCACATTTTTCCGAACAGTCGCTTTGCATTACCGCTGGTAACCTCGGCAATTTCCGCAACGGTCATTCCCCGAAGACCCGCAAGCGCTTCGGCGACCAGCGCCACATTGGCGGGCTCATTGCGTTTTCCCCTCTTCCCCTGGGGCGGAAGGTAGGGGCAGTCGGTTTCGAGCAGGATGCGCTCGATCGGCACGCGCCGCGCAATCTCGCGAAGTCCGACATTGCCCGGATACGTGAGGGGGCCGCCGAGAGATATCGAAAAGCCCATACCGATAATCGCCTCGGCATCCGATATCTCGCCTGAGAAGCAATGGAGCACGCCATTGGGGCAGTCGCCACGCATCTCTCCCAGCAACGGGAGGAGCCCCTTGTAGGCATCCCGGCAGTGCATGATGACGGGAAGCCGTTTCCGGGCCGCGACCCGCAATAAATTCTTGAAGAGCTCTTCCTGCACATCGTGACGCGCGTGGTGACGATAAAAATCAAGGCCGGTTTCCCCGATAGCCACAACCCTGGGCGCGTCAGCGAGATCTGTGATCCTCCTGAGATCATCGGCGCTTGCCTGCTCCGCGTTATTCGGATGAATCCCCACGGATGCGAAAAGCATCGCATTCCGCGTCGCATGCTCGATACACTGCATCGAAGAAACGAGGCTGTCCCCGACATCGATGATCGCGCCCACACCTTGCTCCGCAGCCCGCGCAATGACCTCCTCCAGGTCCGGGCCAAACTTCTTGTCAGTGAGATGGGCGTGGGTGTCGATAAGCATAATAAGAAAATTCAAATGACAAAATTCAAATGACAAAACCTTATATGTTATGGCATTTGACATTTGTGCTTTGGTATTTGTCATTCCCTATTGCTCCTTTTTCGGAAACAGCGGCGTGATCCGGCCGATTTTCAAACCTGCTTCAAGGATTCCGAACTCCTCCGTCTCGCGCAGACTCCCGAATTTCACGTCAGCCGTGAGTCCGAGTTGCTGCCGGATGCCTGTGGATGTCATGGGCATAAACGGCTGGATGAAGAGCGCCAGTATCCTGAGCGACTCGCAGAGAGTGTACATCACCGCCGCAAGGCGCTTCTCTCCGTTTGCCTCCTTGCGGAGCTTCCACGGCGCGGATTCATCGATATACCTGTTGCAGCACGCGACGGCCGCCCAGATTCTCTCCAGCGCCGAGTGAAAATGCATTTCTTCCATATCGCGACAGAGCGGCTCCCTCACGGAGAGGAGCGCGTGGCGCAGCCCCCCCTCGGCCTCGCCCGCATCCGCAGGAGGCGGAGGGATTGCACCTCCGAGGTATTTCGCCACAATCACAAGCGTCCTCTGGCAGAGATTCCCCAGGTCGTTCGCAAGGTCTGCGTTGTATCTGTTGATAAACTTCTGAAGCGTGAACTCCCCGTCCCTGTCAAACGGCACCTCCCTCAAGAGGAAGTAGCGGAGGGAATCGGCTCCGTATTCCCCGGCGAGGACGCTCGGATCGATGGCGGTCCCCCTCGTCTTGCTCATTTTCTCTCCCCCGAGATGGACAAAGCCGTGACCCCACACCGAAACGGGAAGGGGGATATCCGCCGCCATGAGCATCGCAGGCCAGATGAGACAGTGAAAGCGCGTGATGTCCTTGCCGACGATGTGCAGGTCGGCGGGCCACCGCCGCGCAAAGCCCTCGCGATCTTCATGGAATCCCGCCCCCGTGACATAATTGATGAGCGCGTCGAACCAGACGTAGATCGACTGTGACTCCTCGGAGGGGCATCGGATCCCCCACGCGGCCCCCGCCCGGGAGACACTGATATCCTCAAGCCCTTCGGAGAGGAAGCTAAGTATTTCGTTCCGTCGCGCCCCGGGCCTGATGAATTCCGGATGCTCCTCAATGTGCCTTTTGAGCGGATCCGCGTATCGCGACAGGGCGAAGAAGCAGTTATCTTCCTCGATCCACTCGGGCTTTTTCCCATGGGAAGGGCAAAGGCCATCCTTGAGGTCGGAATCCTTGAGGAACGCCTCGCACGAGACGCAGTACCAGCCGCGGTACTTTCCTTTATAGATGTCGCCCTTCCGCGCAATCCTCTGAAAGATCTCCCTCACCGTCGCTGCGTGGGCCGGCTCGCTCGTTCGTATGAAGCGGTCGTAGGAAATGTCGAGAGTTCGCCACACCGATTCAAACTTCGCACACATCTCATCGCAGTAGGCCTGCGGCGGCACGCCGTTCGCACGGGCTTGCCTCTCTACATTGGCGCTGTGCTCGTCGACCCCCATGAGAAAGAATGTCTCCACGCCGCACAGCCTCTTGAATCGCGCGAGCGCATCTGCGCCGATTTTCTCATAGGCCGTCCCCACGTGGGGCAGGGCGTTCACATAATCGATCGCCGTCGTGAGATAAAATGTCTTCTCCATGCCTATTCTCCCTGTATAGTAGTTAGGGGCTAGGGTTATAAATTACCCCTAATCCGTGACGGGGTGTGCGCGTATCGGCGTATGGGCGTATGGGCGTATCTACGTTTACTCGCCATCACGCGCAGACGCGCATACGCTCACACGATTTCTTTACCCTAACACCTAACTACTAATCCCTAACTACTGTTTTTTAGCTCTTGTTTTTCGGTCGGGTGACATCCTTCGCATCCACCTGGACGACATTCCCGTTCTCGAGCTCGACCGCCACGCGCTGCTTGAGGATATTGATATCCTTCACCCTCCCCTCCCCGAACGCGGTGGCGACCATGGTTCCTTCCTTCGGCATATTCCGCTGGAGATCCCTGTATACCTCAAACTCGTAGCGCAGGCAGCAAAGGAGCCTTCCGCAGAGGCCGGAAATCTTGCTCGGGTTGAGCGGGAGGTGTTGCTCTTTCGCCATACGAATATTGACCGCGTCGAAATCCTTGAGAAAGGTGGCGCAACAGAGTTGCCTGCCGCAACAACCGATGCCGCCGAGCATGCGCGCCTCGTCCCGCACGCCGATCTGCCGCATCTCGATCCGCGCCTTGAAACGAGCGGCGAGGTCTTTCACGAGCTCGCGGAAATCAATCCGGCCGTCCGCAGTGAAGTAAAAGATAACCTTCGAGCGGTCGAACGAGTACTCCACCTCGATAAGTTTCATGGGGAGCTTTCTCTCCACTATCTTGCCGGTGCAGGTCTCCATCGCCGCCTTTGCCTCGCGGCTGTTCTCGGCAATCCGCGTCTCGTCCTCCGGGGTCAAGCGCCGTATGATGTTTCGCAGAGGGCGCTCCACCTCAGTGTCGAGAATCATCTCCGGTTCCGACATGACGAGCCCATAGTCCTCGCCGCGGTCCACCTCGACGATCACGCACTCACCGACCGGATAGGTTTCCTGATTGCAGTTGAAGTAGTGCATCCTCCCGGCTTCCCTCATCCTCACTTCGACGACTTTAAACATTGGCAACCTCCGTAAAAAGCGATTTCGCTACACAAAATATTGTATCGCTGGATGCTTACCGCTTACCGCTTACTGCTTATCGCTTGCCATAATCTGCACCAGGAGATTTTCCACCACCGTGTGAAAATCCGCATTGAGCCTTAATGATCGGAGCGCATCCTCAACGCGCTGGATTGCCTGCTCGGTCCGCGCAACGCTCATCTCCTGTGCCGCGCGCGCCACTTGATCCCTCTCGCCCGCGCTTAGCAGCAGCCCCTCTGTTCCCGTATGCCGCCAGACCAGAAGATCCCTGTACCAGGTGAGCAACTCCCCGAGCAGCTCTTCCTGTCTGCGCCTTGTTTCCCCCACCGCGAACGCCTCGATCTGCTCCTGAATCTCCTCATTCTCATAGCCATCGTCCTCGTGGTGGAGCCCCTTTTCAGCGAATTCCCACTCCAGAGAATCGGCAGCCCGCGCGAGGGATCGCTCCATCAGCTCCAGTGGGCGTGCCACGGCGCGCCAGTACCCGCGTTCTCCCTCCGCGAGCATGCCCGCGAGATCGCTGGTCTCCCGCACCCTTTCCTGGCGCAGGGCGCGAACCGCGTCACCCAGCCTTCCCCCGCTGAGCCGGCTGAGAAGCTTTGCCTCCCGCGCATCCAGGGAATAGTCGCTGCTTAATATCTTTTCAAGCGAGGCCTCGGGCATCGCCTCGAAGCGCACCGCCTGGCATCGAGAGACAATCGTGGAGAGAAGAGCCTCAGGCCGCGATGTGATAAGGACGATGATTGTGTGCGCGGGCGGCTCTTCAAGCGTTTTCAAGAGGGCGCTGGCTGCATCCCTCTGGAGCGTATGCGCATCAGAAAAGATTCCCACCTTCCACTTTCCCATGTACGGCTTCATACCGACAGAGGTCCTGAAATCCCTCACCGTTCCCTTCTCGGGTTTCTGGGGCTCCCCTATTGGAATAATTCGAGCTTTCCCTCTAGGCCTCAACCAGAGCAGATCGGGGTGCGTGCCCTTCTGAATACGCACGCAGCTCTCGCAGACATCGCAGGCATCGCCGCCCTTCGGAGAGCCGCAGTTGAGCAGCTTTGCGAAATTTCTCGCCGTGAGTTCCTTCCCCACTCCCTCCGGCCCGTGAAAAAGGTATGCGTGGGCGAGCCGGCCCTCCGCAAAGCTTCTCTTCAAAAGGCCGACCGCCATCTCCTGTCCCTTGATCTCTCTCAACGCCACTGTGTCACGCCTCCCCGTCCCGCTCCCTCGCGGGCAAGCAACGCATCCACTTCTCTCCGTATCGCGGCGCTCACCTGCTCGATGGTCCCGCTCCCGTCAATCACGCGTATCCTCTCCGGTTCGGCCTTGGCCAGTTCCAGATACCCATACCGCACCCGCTCGTGGAACCCGATATCCTCGCTTTCCAACCGATCGCCCTCGCCGCTCTTCGCCTCCGCCTTCTCGACGCCGAAGGCGCGACGCAAGCCCGTGCGGGCATCGATGTCGATCAGGAGAGTGAGATCCGGCATAACCCCCCCCGTGGCGATCGAATTCATTGTCTTCAGCAGATCCCTGTTAAATCCGCGCCCGTACCCCTGATAGGTGATTGTCGCATCGGTGAAGCGGGAACAGACAATCACCTTCCCTTGCGCGACGGCGGGCATGATCTTCTCGAGCACGTGCTGCGCGCGGCTTGCCGCCATGAGCAGCAGCTCGGTGAGCGGCTCCATCTCCTCATATTTTGCATCGAGGACCAGGCTCCGTATCTGCTCCCCCACCCTCGTCCCCCCCGGCTCGCGCGTGAGGATCACCTCACGCCCTTTTTCCTTCAGGTATTTCACGAGTATCTCAGACTGCGTAGATTTCCCGCATCCCTCGGGCCCCTCGATGCTGATGAATTTGCCTTTCATTGGTATCGCCTCCTGTCGTTTGGTAGCTAGGGGCTAATAGTTAGGTAATAGGGAAAAACTTTAAGATTCTGAATTTTCCGAATTCCCCTAGCCCCTAACTACTGGCTACTAGCTACTTTCTTCTATTCTATTCTAAATCCGACCTCCGCAAGCGTGCCCAGCACCCTCCCTTTGTCATCCAGCAGCGCACCCTCCGCGATATAATTCCCGGGCGCCGCATTCACGTACGCTATCCTCGCCAACTCGTACCCCCTCATATCCTCATAGAAACTGAAATACTTTCCCGTCCGGGGTTTGAGATACGGCGTCATCGTTGTCGTTAAATTGTTGCCGGCGGTGATGAAATACATCGTTCTCCCGTCGTTCACCGCCACATACGGCAGACACGCAACCCCCTCATACGCCGTACCCTTCATCGTCACGTCACCGTAAATCACGAGAGTTCCGCTTGCCGGGAGAACATCCTTCTCCAACTTTATATTGAACGGCACGAAGATCGGCTCGGGCGTCGGCGTCAATGTCGGCGTATTCGTCGGTGTGTCTGTGGGCACACCGGCGGGGGTATCAGTTTGAGTGGGGGCCGGAGTCGATGGTGTCGGCGTCAATGTCGGCGTATTCGTCGGAGTTGGCGTGGTAATCCCGGTGAAACAATAGAGATTGTTATCGAGCGAGCCGACAAGTAGTTTCCCATCACTCCCGAGGGCGGGAGAGGAATAGATTCCCGAACCGGTCATACAACTCCAGGCGAGCGAGCCAGACGACTCAAGGGCGTAGAGGTTTTTATCATAAGAGCCGAAAAATAGTCTCCCCTCACTCCCAAGGGCGGCAGAGGAAGTTATCTGATTCGCAGTCAGATAACTCCATGCGAGCGAGCCCGCTGACGTAAAGCCGTAAAGATTGTTATCAAGATTTCCACCACCGACAAATAATTTTCCGTCACTTCCGATGGCGGGGCAGGAAGAAATTCCTGAGCCGGTCAGGTAGCTCCAGTAGAGCAAGCCTGCCGAGTTTAACACATAGAAGTTCTTATCACCGGAACCGACAAATATTCTTCCATCAGCCCCGATGGCGGGAGAGTTACTTATATAGGAGGCGGTCCGATAGCTCCAGGAGAGCAGGCCTGCCGACTCAAACGCGTAGAGATTTTTATCGCCTTCCGCAGAGCCGGCATATAGTTTCCCATCCCTCCCGAGGGCGGGAGAGGAGGATATGCCCGAAGCGGTCTGATAGCTCCAGCCGAGCGAGGCCGTTGACTGAAACGCGTAAAGACGTTTGTCATTAGAGCCGACATATATTTTTCCATCAGCCCCGATGGAGGGAGGAGAGTTTATCTGACCCCAAGTCAGATAGCTCCAGGCAAGAGAGCCCGCCGAGTCAAACGCGTAGAAATCTTTATCCGCTAGTGCAGAGCCGACGTATATTCTCCCATCGGTTCCAATGGCGGGCGAGGAATACATGCTTATCGCGGCCTGATAGCTCCATGCGAGCGAGCCCACTGACTCAAAAGCGTAGAGATTGTTATCATCACCGCCGACAAATAGTCTCCCCTCACTCCCGATGGCGAGAGAGGATGAGACGGTCGCAGCGGTCCGATAGCTCCATAAAAGCACAGGGCTGGAAGGCCCGCTAAAATCATCGCTCCGGCCCGTAAGCCTCTCATCATGTCTGAACATAGGCCAGGCGCCGTTCTGAAGCTGGCCCGGACTTGTGCCGCACATGATGACAGCCAGCGCTATGCACCACAATATAATCAAACCGTTTTTCATACTTCTCCATTATGCTATTCAGTAGTTAGGGGTTAGTAGTTAGGGATTAGGGAACCACTATGATGATTCTGAATCTTCTGAACTCCCTAACTACTAGCTACTAACTACTTTCTTCTAACTTTTCGCTACTTTCTTCTCACTATGCTTCCTTTTCCCTTTTCGTCTCTCACATCAAAGCCCAGTACCTGAACTTTCTGGCGGATGCGGTCGGCGAGGGCAAACTCCTTTTTATGGCGCATCGCATTCCGCGACTTAAGGAGCAGGTCTACCTCTTCAAGAGAAAGAACTTCTCTCTGCAGAAGGGCTTCAATCTGTTCCTTCTCAAGCGATTCCGTCACTCCCAAGACCTTCCGCGTCTCGCGTTTTTTGAGCTCGATCCCCAGGATTTCGCAACATTTCTTCAACTGAGCTCCCGCGCGCTCTGTCTCTTCCTCCCAACCCGGGTTGCGACTATCAAGATTATGATTGATATGGTTCACAAACCCGAATATCACCCCCATCGCCTCGGTGGTATTGAAGTCATCGTCCATCGCCCTGGCAAACTCGGGATGGCAGTCCCCCGCGGGCTGGATCTCTCCGCCCTTAACCTCTTCAAGCCTGGCGACACACTCGTCTATCCGCCCCAGTGCCGCCCCCGCTTCGGAAAGAGCCGCGGCAGAAAAATCGACCGGTGACCGGTAGTGCTTGCTCAGGAGAAAGAACCGGACCACCCTCGGGTCATACTTCTGAAACACCTCTTTCAGTGTGAAAAAATTGCCCAGGGATTTTGACATCTTCGTCTTGTCAATCGTCACAAATGCGTTATGCAGCCAGTAGCGCACCGGCGCTTTCCCCGTCGCGCCTTCGGATTGGGCAACCTCGTTCTCATGGTGGGGAAACACGAGGTCCTGCCCCCCTCCGTGTATGTCAAAGGTATCCCCGAGATATTTCTTCGACATCGCGGAGCACTCGATGTGCCACCCCGGCCTCCCCGGGCCCCACGGGCTGGGCCACTGCGGCTCGCCCTCCTTGGCACCTTTCCACAGCACGAAATCGAGAGGGTTCTTCTTCTTCTCGTTGACCTCCACGCGCGCGCCGGCGAGGAGATCTTCGGTATCCCTGCCGGAGAGTTTGCCATAGTGGGGGAATGCGCCCACATCGAAATAGACATCACTCCCGGATTGATACGCGAGCTTCTTTTCCCAGAGTTTCGAAATGAGATCCAGCATCTCCGGGATGTGCTCGGTCGCCCTCGGCTCCACATCCGGCATTCTCAGAGAGAGTTTGCGCGTATCCTCGCGGAAGCCGTGTATGTACTGTTCCGCAAGCTCTGTGCAGGTGATTGAACGCTCCGCCGCCCTCTTTATTATCTTGTCTTCAATATCCGTTATGTTCCGCACATAACGCACCCTGTAACCGCGGTACTCGAGCCAGCGGACGATGATATCGAACGCCACCATCGACCTCCCATGCCCCACATGGCAGTCGTCGTAGACTGTCGGCCCGCACACGTACATTGACACCTCTCCGGGCGTCAGAGGTTGAAACTCCTCAGGACTCCGCGTCGCGGTATTGTACACTATGAGCTTCGGCTGTCCTTCCATCTCACTCCCCATGGCCCGATTCCGATGCCTTCTCGAACCTGGACGCTACCCTGTCCATTCCCAGCAGCCTCACGATGTCCCTCAATTCCATCCCGCTCGTCGTTCCCGTGAGGGCGATGCGGATCGGAGCGTAGAGATCCTTGCCGCGGAGGCTGGTCCTTTTTTGGAGCTCTTCCAGGAAACGCTCTGCATCTCCCCCATTTTCCAGAAACTCCGCCGCGGTCTTCCGCCCCGTTTCCAGAAGCGAATGGCTCTCCGGACGCAGGAGTAGGGCGCGCTCCCCCCCCTCGACAACCACGCGTTCGCTGAAGAACTGTACGCAACGCGCTGCCGCTTCTTCCAGACACTCGGCCTCTTCCCGCACCAGAGCCATTACATCCCGCAATCTCTCCCGCTCGCTTTTATCGAGTGCCGCCACATCTATTCCCAGGGCCTTCAGCCACGCCTGCGCCATCTCCGCAAGCGCTGCGGGCTCCACAATTTTCATGTGCTGCCTGGCCACCCAGCGCAGCTTGGCGGGATCAAAGACCGAAGGTGCCTTGGAGAGCTGCTCGGGATTGAATCTTTTCGCAAGTTCCTGTAGTGGGAATATTTCCCTCTCTTTTCCCGGCGACCAGCCGAGCAGGGCGATGTAGTTCCCCAGCGCTGCAGGGAGGAAACCTCGTGTCCTGAACGATGCAACGCTCATATCACCGAGGCGTTTGCTCAGCGGAGCCCCGCCCTTGCCGGTTGTCAGCGACATATGCGCAAACCGGGGAATGGGAAAGCCGAGCGCTTTGAAGAGCAGAATGTGCCGCGGCGTGTTCGAGAGGTGGTCATCGCCCCGGATAACATGGGTGACCCCCATGAGGCCGTCGTCCACCGTCACCGCAAAATGGAACGACGGAGTCCCGTCCGCGCGCATGATGACAAAATCTCCGATGAGTGCGGCATCAAATCGCACCTCACCCTTCACCATATCATTGAAGAGGACTTCCCTTTCATCAACCCTGAACCTCAGGACGTGTGGTCGCCCCTCGCTCTCATACTGAGAGACCTGCTCCGGGGTAAGTGACCTGCACCTGTTGTCGTACCGCGGCGTGGCATTGAGCCGGAGAGTTTCTTTCCTCCGCGACTGGAGATCCGCTTCCACGCAGTAGCAGCGGTATGCGCGCCCGCGGCTCACGAGGTTCTGCGCCTGTGTGCGATAAATATCGATGCGCTGAGACTGAACGTATGGTCCGGCAGCCCCTCCGACATCGGGCCCCTCGTCCCAGTCGACCCCCAGCCAGCGCAAATTCTCCATGATCGCGCGCGCGGATTCATCGGATGACCTGCGCAGGTCGGTGTCCTCGATGCGCAGGATCATGGTGCCTCCCGTTGCGCGGGCGTAAGCCCAGTTGAAGAGCGCCGTCCTGGCATTCCCCACATGGAGAGGGCCTGTGGGCGAAGGCGCAAAACGGACGCGCACCTTTGTTCCTGGACCCGACCCACTCATCCCTCAACCCTCAACTTTCTCGACACACGCCACCGCCATTGCCGCAATTCCCTCTCCCCTTCCGCAGAATCCCATTCCTTCCGTCGTCGTGGCCTTTATGCCGACGTCGCTCGCCGCGCAGCCCAGAATCTTTGCAACACATTCGCGCATTGCCTCGATATGGGGCGCCATCCTCGGAGCCTCGGCGATGATCGTCGCATCCACATTACCCACGCGGTAACCGCGTTTCTCCACAAGCCTTCTCACCTGTTCCAGCAGCGCCGTGCTGGCGATTCCTTTGTACCGCGGATCTGTGTCCGGAAAGTGCATTCCGATGTCCCCGAGCGCGAGAGCTCCCAGCAGGGCATCGCAAATTGAGTGCAGGAGCACGTCCGCGTCGGAGTGCCCCTCCAGGCCCTGGGGGTGGGGTATCTCACCCCCCCCGATCACCAACCGCCTGCCCTGCGCGAAACGATGCGCATCAAAACCGATTCCGATTTTCATAAATACTCCAGCGCTAAGGATTAAGCAAACTGCCACTGCACTCTCTATTGCCTTTGCTTAATCCTTAATCCTCTCCGTCTTAATATCAACTCTCCCCGCTCCATATCTTCAGGAACGGTAATCTTGATATTCTCGATACTCCCCTCCACCGCCGCAACGGCGTGACCGAGCGCCTCGATGAGGGATGCATCATCCGTTACGGCAATTTCCCTTTCCGCCGCACTCCGGTACGCCCTCCTCAACAGGGAAGCCTCAAACACCTGCGGCGTCTGTACCGCCCTGAGACGCTCACGCGGGAGAGTCCTGACGATCCTGCCTGCCGCGTCCAGTTCCTTGATGGTATCAACAACCTCGACCACAGGAACCGCAGCGCCATGCGCACGGCCCGAGTATACCAGGCGCCGCAGAAGATCTTCCGTAACCAGGGGCCGCGCTGCATCATGGACGGCGATCAGCGACACCTCCTCAGGGACGCGCATTAATGCCGCGGCGACGGAATCCTGTCTGCGCTCCCCGCCTTCGACCCACGCGATGATCTTGCGGTATCCCCACTGCGCGGCGAACTCCTTTTCGAAGCGCGTGAGGAAGTCCGGATGCACCACTGCGAATATCCCGTCAATGAGTTCGGAGGCTTCAAAAAGATCAAGCGAATAGCGAATGAGTTCTCTCCCGTTGAGATCGAGCAGCGCCTTGCAGCACCCCCCGATCCTCCTCCCTTCCCCCGCCGCCACCACAATCGCCGCTGTATTCATATTCGCCAATTACTCGCTTTTCCCTAACTACTAACTACTTTCTTAATCGCTTCCTGTACATTGTCGCACGGAATGAGCTTCACCCCGAACCGCTCCATCTCAGGACCGGCATTCGAGCGCGGCAGGATTGCGCGCGTGAAGCCCAGCTTCCCCGCCTCACGCAGCCTCCTCTCCGCATGCTGACATCCCCTCAGCTCTCCCCCGAGGCCGACCTCTCCTGCGGCGATCAGATCCGCGGCGACCGGTTTGCCCGACGCGCTCGACGCGA
Organism: Candidatus Auribacterota bacterium; assembly: GCA_026392015.1. Lineage (GTDB taxonomy): Bacteria > Auribacterota > Tritonobacteria > UBA1439 > UBA1439 > JAPLCW01. The sequence continues at coordinate 24,218 of JAPLCW010000100.1, forward strand.
GGGCGATGGCAATCGCGAGATCGATGGCCGGCTCCTCTACGATCAGCCCCCCCGCGACACTCACGAAAATATCCCTGTCGCGGAGATTCACTCCGGCCCGCGTCTCGAGCACGGCGAGGAGCATGCAAAGCCTGTTGTAATCGATCCCGATGCCTCTCCTCTGCGGGACGCCGAAGCATCGCGCTCCCACGAGCGCCTGGATCTCCACCAGGATCGGCCTCGTCCCTTCCATGGAGGGAGTCACCACACTCCCCGCGTTCTCCGCCCTCCGCTCCTGGAGGAAGACCCGGGAGGGATCGCCGACCTCTTTCAAACCGTCCGGCCCCATGGAGAAGATGCCTACCTCCTCGGTGGAGCCGAAGCGGTTCTTCTGCGTCCTCAGCACACGGTAGGAGTGGTAGCGGTTCCCCTCGAAGTAGAGCACCGTATCCACCATATGCTCGAGCATCCTGGGGCCTGCGATGTCGCCCGTTTTCGTCACGTGCCCGACAATGAAGATACTGATCCCATCGTGCTTCGCCGCCTGCATAAGACGGCTTGCGCACTCCCTCACCTGATTCACGCTCCCCGGCGACGAGGGGACTCCGGGGTGGTAGATGATCTGGATGGAGTCTACGATGGTCACCGAGGCGGAGAGTCTCTTCGCCTCCTCGATGATCGCCTCGACATCCGCCGTGCAGAGCACGACGAGGGATTCCACCTCGGCCCCTATTCTTTGAGCGCGCATCCTCGTCTGATCGAACGATTCCTCAGCGCTCACGTAGAGCACCCGCTCGCCGCTCTTCGCGAGGCAGGCGGCGACCTGAAGCATGAGCGTGGATTTTCCGATGCCCGGCTCGCCGCCGATGAGCGTGAACGAGCCCGGCACAATTCCTCCGCCGAGAAGTCCGTCGAACTCCCTGATCCCGGTATGCAGCCGGTCCCGCTGCTGTTCCTTCGCCTCTCCCAGACTTTTCGCCGGCTCATGGGGCGGAGCGGCACGGCCTGAGCTCGCCCTCTCCTGCCGCTCCTCCTCGATCGTGTTCCATCCGCCGCAGCCCTGGCACTTCCCCGCCCACTTCGCCGACTCGTGGCCGCACGCCTGGCAGACAAATACCGTTTTCTCTTTTGAATTTTTCATACATCAGCTACCTTAGGGGAAAGCGCCGCAGCAATTGACGCACGCATCTAGTCTGATCCATTCATCAATTCAAGACCGGTATGATATCACTACTCGATGATCTGATAGGGTATTAACCGAGGATTACGCTGCTTACGTGGACTTAAACACCAGCAGAAAGCCCGATGTCAAAAACTAAAAACTCACTCCTCCAACTTTAAACTGCCGTGTCTATCCGTTTTCATCCGTGGTTAATATTCTTTCACCTTTCCCAATCCGCGCAATCTGCGTAATCCGCGGTTACAACCTTTAAACCATTAAAAACACTAACTCTACTTCATTAAATTCAGCATCTTCAGCGGTTATAACCCTTTCATCAGCGGAATTTGCACCGATAAATCAGGCAACAACTCCGGACTGCTCGCCCAGTTCGGGGAATAGCAGCTCCTTCCCGTCCGAACTCACCCTCACCGTCGATCCGCGCTTCACCGTGCCCCTCAAAATCTCCTCTGCGAGCCTATCCTCAATCCCCTGCTCGATCGCCCTCCGGAGAGGCCTCGCGCCGAACTGCGGATTGTAGCCCTTCTCGATGAGATATTCCTTCGCAGACTGATCGAGGATGAGATGCACCCCCTGGTTCTGGAGACGCTCCTCCACCTTGTTCGTCTCGATATCGACTATTTCCAGAAGATCCTCTCTGTTCAGGGCCCGGAATACGATGACATCATCCAGGCGGTTGAGAAATTCCGGCTTGAACAGCTTCTTCACTTCGCCCATGATCTTGTCCTTCATGCCACGATAGTCCGCTTCTTCGCCCATGGCGGCGAAGCCGACGGTGGATTGCTTCTTGAGGAGTTCCGCCCCGGCGTTCGATGTCATGATGACGACAGCATTCCTGAAATTCACCGTGCGGCCAAGGCTATCGGTGAGCTTGCCCTCCTCAAGAATCTGGAGCAGCACGTGCATCACATCCGGGTGGGCCTTCTCGACCTCGTCGAAGAGCACGATGGAGTACGGGCGCCGGCGAACCTGCTCCGTCAGCTGTCCCCCCTCCTCGTACCCCACGTAGCCGGGGGGAGAACCGGTCAGGCGGGAGGCCGAAAATTTTTCGGCGTATTCGGACATGTCGAGTTGAATAAGCGCGTCCTCGTTCCCAAACATAAACTCCGCCATCGCCCGGGCGAGGAGCGTCTTTCCCACTCCCGTGGGCCCGAGGAAAATGAAGGATCCGATCGGACGCCGCGGATCCTTGAGCTGCGCTCTCGACCGACGCAGCGCCTTGGATATGGCCCCGACCGCCTCTTTCTGCCCCACAACGGTCTTCTGGAGTTCCCCCTCCATGCGCAGCAGCTTTTCGGTCTCCGCCTCCTCGAGGCGCGAGAGGGGGATCCCCGTCCACTTCGACACGATATGGGCAATGTCCTCCTCGGTCACATCCACCACCCTGTCCACCTGTTTCTCCCGCCATATCGTGAGGACGGTCTGGAGCTCCTCCCGCCTCTTCTTTTCCTGATCGCGCAGCTCCGCGGCCGACTCAAAATTCTGCGCCTTGATCATCTCTTCCTTTTTTTGCCGGACGATTTCGATCCCCCCCTCGATCTCCTTGATCTCCGTGGGGCGCGTCATCACGGAGATTCGCGCCTTCGCGCCGGCCTCATCGATGAGATCGATCGCCTTATCCGGGAGGAATCGCCCGGTCACGTAACGGTCCGAAAGCTCCGCAGCGGCCCTCAACGCCTCCTCGGCGTACCGCACCCTATGGTGCTCCTCATACTTCTTGCGGAGTCCTTTGAGAATATCGATCGTCTGGGCGACCGTGGGAGGGTCGACGATGATCGTCTGGAACCGTCTCTCGAGCGCCGCATCCTTCTCTATGTATTTCCGGTACTCGTTCATCGTGGTGGCGCCGACGCACTGGAGCTCACCGCGAGAGAGGGAGGGCTTGAGTATGTTCGAGGCGTCGATCGCTCCCTCCGCGGCGCCGGCCCCGACGATCGTGTGGAGCTCATCGATAAAGAGGATGATGTTCCCCGCCTTCCTGATCTCATCCATGACCGCCTTGATTCTCTCCTCGAACTGCCCGCGGTATTTTGTTCCCGCCACCATCAGCGCCAGATCCAGCGTGATGAGCTCCCGATCCCTGAGGAGCTCCGGGACATCTCCCGCAATAATCCTCTGCGCCAGTCCCTCCACGATTGCCGTTTTCCCGACTCCCGCCTCACCGAGCAGCACCGGGTTGTTCTTCCGCCTGCGGCAGAGCACCTGCACCACTCGCTCTATCTCCACCTGCCGTCCGATGATCGGATCAAGCTTGCCTCCCCTCGCAAGTTCCGTGAGGTTTCGCCCGAACGCCTTGAGCGCGGGGTAACGCGCCTTTGTGACAGGCTGCGCTTGCTCCTCCGGCGCATCTTCCTCCTCCTCGCCGGACCCATCCTGGGGCGCCATCGCCGACTGCAACTCCCTGAGCACATCCTGGCGCGTCTCCTCCACATCGACGTTGAGATTCCGGAGTATCTTGGCCGCGACTCCCTCCCCCTCCTGGAGGAGGCCGAGGAGGATATGCTCCGTCCCGATGTAGGTATGATTCAGATTCCGCGCCTCTTCAACCGCGAGTTCGATAACCTTCTTCGCACGGGCGGTGAGCGGAATGTCGCCGACGATCTTCGTCTCCGGGCCGCTCCCCACCGCCTTCTCGACTTCCATGCGGATCGTCTCGAAGTCCACGCCCTTCTTCCTCAACACATTCACCGCGACACCCTGACCGAGTCTTATCAGTCCGAGCAAGAGGTGTTCGGTGCCAATGTAGTTATGATTGAAGCGGTCGGCCTCTTTGCGCGCGAGGATGATGACCCTCCGCGCCCTTTCTGTAAAACGGTCAAACATGGGTAACTCCTTTTATCAGCACTAAGGATCAAGCCCTAAGCATTAAGCTTAAGACTCGACGCTCAATGTCTGACTAATAGCACTAAAGATTGATAATCAAGTCATCACTATCTGTCTTTCGCTTAGTGCTTATCACTTAATCCTTATCGTTGAAAAAGGATTAAGCATTAAGCAGTACGCTTAAGACTTAGCGTTCACTGTCCCGCTACCCGCACTATGAACCAGGCAAAATCAATGCAGAGTGTCCGAGTACCTTGCTTAATGCTTATAGCTTATTGCTTACTGCTGGATTTGGGATTTCCCTTTTTCCCCTCCTCAAGCTTCCTCCTTATGAGATCGGCGCGGAAGACGTCCCTCTCCTCCGGCTTCAGCTCGGCACCCGCGAGCTTCTGGAGATGGGCCGGCTGTGTGACGATAAAGAGCTCGTTGATTGTCCCGAGGTCCAGGTCGATGAGCTGGCAATCCAATCCGAGTTTGAGCGCGGAGAGGAGGTCGATCGTCTCTTTTGAGCTGATGATCCTCACGCTCGAAAGGAGACCGTATGCCCTGCACACGCGGTCCTCCAGCGCCTTGAGATTTTTCTTGAAGAGCGCCTGCTGCGCCTTCTTCTCGTGCTCCACAATCTGATTGATCACCCCCTGGAGATTGTCCACGATATCCCCCTCCCCCTTGCCGAGGGTAACCTGGTTGGATATCTGGAAGAGGTTCCCGGATGCCTCCGTCCCCTCCCCGTACAGTCCCCGCACCGCCAGGCCCAGTTTGGCGATGGCCTGGAGCACCTGATTGATCTGATTGGCGAGGACGAGCCCCGGCAGGTGCATCATCACCGAAGCCCTCATCCCGGTCCCGACATTGGTGGGGCATGAGGTGAGATATCCCAGATCGGGGAGGAACGAGTACTCTACGCTCTTTTCAATGTCGTCGTCGAGCTCGTTGATTTGCTCAAGAGCCCTCGTGAGCTGGAACCCGGAATGGAGGGTCTGAATGCGCAGGTGGTCCTCCTCGTTGATCATCAGGCTCATGATCTCCCTATCGCCGATCACCAGAGCGCTCCCCTCGTCCCCCCGGGCGTGTTCGCGGCTGATGAGGTGACGTTCTACGAGGAATTGCCTGTCCAGCTCTCCCAGCTCGTCAAGCCGTACCCTGAGGGAACCCTGCATGAGCCGGGAATTCTCGAGGCTTCCCTCGATGAGCTGACGTACTCCCCTGCGCATCGCGGCATCCGCACGCCCGGGGAACCTATAGCCGCGCACATTCCTCGCGAACCTCACCCGACTGCTCACCACGATATTCGCATCGGGGCCTTCGCCATTGAGCCACTCGGCATCCCTGTTCAGCAGCACTTCGATGGACATCTCGCCCTACTCCTTCATTCCCCCGATCCGCTCCCTCTTCGCCCCGCGCGAATTCCCGCGAGACTCTTTCTTGAGGGATTGAATCCTGTCCCTGATGCTCGCGGCCTTTTCGAACTCCTCCTTCTCGACCGCGGCGCACAACCTGGCCTCCAGGTCCTTCAGCGCCTGAATCTGCCCCACCTCTCTCTGCGCGTGCGACGGTACCTTCCCCACGTGGGTGGAGCTCCGGTGGATCGTCTCGATAAGCCCCCGGAGACCCTTCTCAAACGCGTCGTAGCACCTGTCGCACCCCAGGCGTCCCGTCTTCCGGAAATCGAGATAGGAGAGCCCGCACCCCGGACAGACCTTTTTTACATCCTCCTCTGCGTGCACGCCAATATCCGACAGCCCCGAAAGGAGGTCTGCAATGGTGAACGGCGCCTGCATGGAGATACCCTTCTTCTTCGCGCACTCCTCACAGAGATTCATCTTCACCACTTTCTTATTCACCACCTCCGTGTAGCGCACCGTGGCTTCGATCTTCTTGCACATCTCACATTTCATGTCTGCGCTCTCCTCACGACCTCAATATCACAAAATTATATCATATCAACCCCTTAAATCTATGCGAATTCAGGGAGGGGGAGTAAGGGGTCACTTATGGGTGGTATCCATTTCGCTTGTCACCCCCGCGAAAGCCTGCCTATGCCGAAGCGGCTCCGCGCAGGCAGGCAAATCCCAAACATCTGTGTGGGAGCGGCATCCTGCCGCGATAATCGGGATGTGGGGTTAACAAGAGTGTCGGGGGTGAGGACGGGGGTAAAATTTAGACAGCGACGCCGACCCTGCGGACGAGTTCATGGAATGCAGCCGTAAGCTTCCGCGTGACCGCTCCCGGCTTCCCGGTGCCTACGACGCGCTCATCGACCTTCACGACGGGGATCAGCTCCGCCGCGGTCCCGGTGAGGAAGCACTCGTCGGCGTTAAAAATATCGTGCCGCGTCAAGATCGTTTCCATAACCTCGATGCCGAACTGGCGCGCGAGCCTGATGATCTCATCACGGGTGATGCCCTCAAGGATCCCCATGTAGAGAGGGGGGGTCTTGAGCACCCCTTTTTTCACGATGAAGATATTGTCACCGGTGCACTCGGCGACATACCCGGACGCGTTGAGCATGATCGCCTCGTGGACGCCCGCATTGCACGCCTCTATCTTCGCCAGTATGTTGTTGAGGTAGTTCAGGGACTTTATCCGCGGATTGACCGCCTCCGCAATGTTCCTCTGCGTAGGGACGGTAACCACGCTCAATCCTTTTTCATAAAAGGCCTTCGGATAAAGGACTATCTTGTCGGCAATGATGATGATCTGCGGTTTCCCGCAGTGGAACGGATTGAGGCCGAGCTTGCCGATGCCGCGGGTCACCACGAGCCGTATGTAGGCGTCTTTAAGACCGTTTGCGCGCACCGTGCGGATTATTTCTTCCATGAGCTTATTCTTGGTGATCGGCATCTTGAGCATGATCGACTTGGCGCTCTCGTAGAGCCTGTCGATATGTTCCCTGAGTTTGAAAATCCTTCCCCCATACGCGCGAATCCCCTCAAACACGCCGTCGCCATACAGCAGGCCGTGGTCGTACACGGAAACCACCGCATCCGCCTTCGAATAAAATTTCCCGTTGATATATATCTTCATCTCCACTCCCTATCGTAGACACCCCACAGAAGCCCCGAAACCATAGCGCAAAAGACCGCATTCTGTCAACAGCATATTTCCTGGATTTTCCCCGTTATCTCCAAAAACCTTAATAGCTCACCGCAGAGACGCAGAGCACGCAAAGAAAGAATCCATAATAGGCTGAACCTCTGCGTGATGTATCATCTCTGCGTTCTCCGCGTCTCTGCGGTAGGTTCTACACTTTCTTTTATGCAACAAATGTTCAACTTGCGGCTGAGGTCTCGATCCTCCCGTCGCGCATCCCCAGTCTGCGGTGCGCGATCTGCGCAAGATCGGGATCGTGCGTGACGATGACAAATGTCCGCCCGGAATTCTGATTGAGTTCCGCGATCAGTTGGTGCAGTTCCATGCTCGTGCGTGTGTCGAGGTTGCCGCTCGGCTCGTCCGCCAAAATCAGGCGGGGGCCGTTCATCAAGGCCCGCGCGATGGCGACGCGCTGCTGCTCCCCGCCGGAGAGCTCCGCGGGCTTATGCTCCACACGATCCTTGAGCCCCACCGCGTCGAGGAGCTCCGCCGCTTTCGCGACGCACTCTCCCCGGTGGAGGGCTACCCCCTCCCCATAGACGAGGGCGGGCATCATCACATTTTCGAGGGCCGTGAATTCGGGGAGAAGGTGGTAGAACTGGAATACAAATCCTATGCCAAGGTTCCTCACCTTTGAGCGGGCATTCTCGGAGAGGAGGAAGAGGTCCTGCCCCTCAAGGGAAACGCTCCCGGAGTCAGGATGGTCGAGGGCGCCCATGATATGGAGGAGGGTGCTTTTGCCGGCCCCCGATGGCCCCACAATCGCAAGTATCTCCCCCGTGACAACGGTGAGGTCAACCCCCTTGAGCACGTGGAGAGCCGCACCCCCGATCCCGTACGATTTGTGAACCCCGCGCACTTCGAGGAGGGCCTGTGGATGAGGGTGATCACTCATAGCGCAATGCCTCCACGGGATCGAGCCTCGACGCCTGCCACGCAGGATAGAGCGCTGCAACGATGCTCAGAACTATGGCGATCGCTCCGGTCAAGGATATCCGCACCCATGAGAGCTCCACGGGTATCTTGTCCAGATAGTAGATATCGCTCCTGAAGAGCTGGAAGCCCGTGAGCCAGCCTATAAAGTCCGCGATCGGATTGATGAAATCGGCGAAGAGGTAGCCGGCCACCGTTCCCATCAGCGCTCCGGTCACGCCGATGATCGCTCCCTCCACCGTGAAAATGCCCATGATGCTGTGTCGCCGCACCCCGATCGCCTTGAGAATCCCGATGTCCTTGGTCTTCTCCATCACCACCATGATCAGCGTGCTGGCGATATTGAGAGCCGCCACCAGCACGATGAGCGCAACGATGATGAACATGACCTTCTTCTCCATCCGGACCGCCGCGAAGAGATTCGGATTCTTCTCCATCCAGCTGCTCACGATGTACGGATAACGGAACATGATCTCGAGTTCGCGACGCACCTGCCCCCCCGCATCAAGGTCATCCACCCGCACGCTCACCCCGTGCGCGGCGTCGGGGAAGCGGAAAAGCTTCTGCGCGGTGCCAAGATCCACATAGATGAGGGAGGTATCGTATTCGTACATCCCCGAGTCGAAGATCCCTTCGATCACCCTCTCGACGACTATCGGAACCGGCCCCGCCGGAGTCTGCACCTCAACCGGGGAGACGATCTTAACCATATCGCCAACGTCAAACGCCATATCCTTTGCGAGTTCCTCTCCCACCAGCACGCCTGTCCCCGAGCCGATGAGGGTGCCGAACTTGAGATACTTCCCGAGCGCCGTCGTCCTCGCCTCGCCCTGCGGATCGATCCCCCGCGCCACCACGCCGCGCGCCTGGCGTGCCCCGCGGATGATCACCTGGCCGAGGATATAGGGGCTGGCAGAGACCACCTTCGGGAGAGTTTCCGCCTTCTTGACCACCTCCTGGTAGTCGTACATGACGCCCTTCGTGGAGATATTGAGGGCGGCGTTGACCCCGATCACCTTGTCTTTCATATCCCGCTCGAAGCCGCTCATCACGGCCAGCACTACGATGAGCGCCATCACACCGAGCGTCACTCCCGCAACCGATATGAAACTGATGAAGGAGATAAAACGGTGCTTGCGCTTCGCCTTGAGATACCTGAAGCTGATAAACAGCTCGAATGGAAGTTTCACTCTTTTCGTTATTCCTTATTCCCTAACTACTGACTACTAGCTACTCACTACTTTTCTTCCGGCTTCAATTGAGGAAATAAAATGACATCGCGGATGGATTCCTTCCCGCTGAACAGCATGACAAGCCTGTCAATCCCGATCCCCAGCCCCCCCGCCGGGGGCATGCCGTACTCGAGTGCCCTGATGAAATCCTCGTCCATCCTCTGCGCCTCCTCGTCGCCGCGCTCCCTGTCCACATGCTGCGCTTCGAAGCGCTCCCTCTGGTCGAGCGGATCGCAGAGTTCGGAGAAGGCGTTTCCCACCTCCAGCCCCCCGATGAACGGTTGGAACCGCTCCGTGAGGAGCGGGTTATCGGGCTTCTTCTTTGCCAGGGGGGAAAGGGCGACCGGATAGTCGATGAGGAACGTCGGCTGCACAAGCCGGGGAACGACGAGGCTCTTCACCACCTCGTCCACTATCTTCGGATATGTCTTCGGCCCCTCGATCTGGAGTTTCAGCCTTTCGGCGATCGCGACCGCGGACTTTTCACCCCGCTCGGGTGAAAGATCCTCGCCGGTCTGTTTCCGCACCGCATCGAGCAGCGGAATCCTCTCCCAGGGCGGCGCGAGTGAAATCGTGTGCCCCTTGAAAACAATCGACTCCGCGCCGAGCACCTCCCGCGCGAGCGTGCTGATCATCTCCTCCACGAGTTGCATGATTCCGCGGTAGTCCGCGAACGCCTCGTAGAGCTCGAGCATCGTGAACTCCGGATTGTGCCTCGTGGAGATCCCCTCGTTGCGGAAGTTGCGATTGAGCTCGTAGATCTTCTCCATGCCGCCGACCAGGAGCCTCTTCAGATAAAGCTCGGGGGCGATACGGAGGTACAAATCGGTATCGAGGGCGCGGTGATGCGTCACAAACGGCCGCGCCGTGGCCCCGCCGGGTATCGGATGCATCATGGGGGTCTCAACCTCGATGAAGCCGCGCGCATCCAGGAAGGCGCGGATGCAGCGGATGATTCTGCTCCTGAGAAGAAAGACCCGGCGGGATTCCTCGTTGGACATGAGGTCAAGATACCTCTGCCGGTAGCGCGTCTCCACATCAGCGAGGCTGTACCAGTGCTGGTCCTCCTTGCTCTTTCCGAGCGGCGGTTCCCTGAGCGCCTTGACGAGGATCGTGAACTCCTTCACCTCGAGTGTCTTTTCGCCCATCCTCGTCGTGAAGAGGGTTCCCCTGACTCCCACGATGTCGCCGATATCGATCTGCTTCACATGCTCGAAGACATCCTTCCCGATCGTATCCGCTCTCAGGTAGATCTGTATTTTCCCGGAGACATCCCTCATGTCGGCAAAGACGCTCTTTCCGTGCCCCCGGAGAGAGATCAGCCTTCCGGCGAGACACATCTCCCTCCCCTCGGCGAACTGATCGATCGCATCGCGCACGAGGGAGCGGCCCGGGAATGACCGCTCGTAAACCCTTGCCCCGGATTCCTGGAGGCGCTTCAGCTTTTCTATCCGCTGCTGATATAAATTGTCAGTTTCCATAATTATAATTCCGGAGTTTCTCCACTTTTTATTAAGATGAAATAATTATCAACCGCGGTTACAATCCCCAAACCATTTAATAATCGGCGATTTCCGTGGCTATATGTTTTAACCGCGGATTATGCTGATTATGCGGATTAAAACAACAGCAGAAAGCCTCATGTCAAAAGCTACAACCTGCCTCCTCGAACTTAAACCGCCGTGTCCATCCGTGGTTAATATTCTTTCACCCTTCCCAATCCGCCCAATCCGCATAATCCGCGGTTACAATCCCTAAACCACTAAAAACTTAATACAATGAAGCGATATCTCCGGGTCCTCGATAGCTTCAGTGGTTATGCCTTTTAACCGAAAAGGCGCACGGGCGCTCTCTCACACGCCCGCACGCCTCGCGTTACCGGTCTTCACCTGATGCGCTACTTCGTTATTATCTGCGCGGGTTCACTTGGAGCCGGACTCTGTGGAGCCGGAGCGCTCGTTACGGGTTCTGAGGGAGCTTCGACCCATGGATTGTACTCGGGCTGCATCATGCCTTTCCACTCGCACACCGGGCAGGGCATATAGAAGCTCACTACATCCGCAGCTCCCGACAGGATCCTTAAGGGCACCATCGCGATTCCTTTCCCCAGGCCCATCGGGGCTCCCACGAGAAAGCCTTTTTCCTTCGTCACTGCATAGGTTTGGTACGGGAGCTCAAGCCAGCAGCCGAGCACATTCGAAAAACCCCTGTCCGCCTTGTGGCTGACGTTATCCCAGTAGCCCGCGAAACCGGCCGAGCTCAGAACTGAGAGCAGCACAACCGCGCTTATGATACATACAAGCTTCATCACTCCTCCTTTCCAATGGTGTCAGGACTCGACATTTTATCGCAGTCTTCGCCGTGGGGTAAAGCTATTTATGCTGTCCTCTGTAAGGGGCCAGTCTTGGGGCGAGACAAATTCAAAACATGTCACTCCTGCGAAAGCAGGAGTCCAGGCTTTATGCTGGATCCCCGCTCGAGTTTACACTGAGCGCAGCCGAAGTGCGGGGATGACAATTAAATTGGATACACCCTCAGACTGAAGCCTTTCCGTCCTCTCTTTTCCCAGAATCTCGCCGGTGACGCTTTTTTAATCGTTCCACTTTCAACTTTTGGCCATTTTTAGGAACGCCTCGATAAACGGCTGAATCTCTCCATCCATGACCGCGGGGACGTTTCCCGTTTCATGCTTTGTGCGATGGTCTTTGACCATCTGGTAGGGCTGAAACACGTAGGAACGGATCTGGCTCCCCCACGCGATATCCTGCTTCTCCCCCCGCTGCTTGGCCATCTCCTCTTCCTTGATTCTCCGGTAGTGTTCCGCGAGGCGGGATGTGAGGACGCGCATTGCGGTGACGCGGTTTTTATACTGGGAACGCTCGTTCTGGCACTGGACCACGATATTCGTAGGGAGATGGGTGATGCGCACGGCCGAATCGGTCTTGTTCACGTGCTGGCCCCCTGCACCGTGCGCGCGGAAGGTGTCAATCCTGATCTCCTCGTCCTTGATCTCCACCTCCGCCTCGTCCCCGACCTCCGGGACCACGTCCACCGATGCGAAAGAGGTGTGCCTCCGCTTAGCCGCGTCGAACGGTGATATTCTGACAAGGCGGTGGACGCCCCCCTCCGCCCTGAGATATCCGTGTGCGTAATCCCCCTTGACGGCCATTGTCACGCTGCGAAATCCCGCTTCCTCGCCCGGGGTCATGTCGAGGATCTCCGTGCCGTACCCCCTCTCCTCCGCCCACCGGCGGTACATCCTGAGGAGCATCGCAACCCAGTCGCACGCCTCTGTCCCGCCGGCGCCGGCGTGGATGAGCATGATCGCGCTGGAACGATCATGCTCCCCGTTGAGCATCGAGCGCAACTCGAGTTCGCGGCATTTCTCTTCGAGACCATTCAGGTCCTGAGCGAGTTCGGTTCCGGAGGAATCCGACTCCCCCTCCCCTTTGAGAAGGTCGAGAAAGAATCCGACGTCCTCAGTGCCCTTTCTGAGCGCATCCCACGATTCCACCATGTCCTTCATCTGACTGAGCGTGCCGGTGACGACCCGCGCCGCCGCCTGGTCGCTCCAAAAATCCGGGCTGCTTACCTTCCCCTCGAGCGCCGTGATCTCGCTTCTCTTATTCGGGACGTCAAAGATAGTCTCCGAGCTTCTGGATATGCTCCCGCAGCTTCTTTTGTCTATCCACTAATTCTTCGAACATCTCTCATCCTCCTCTATAAAAAAATCAAAATACAAAAATCAAAACAAATCCAAAATCCCAACCCCTAAAAAACAACATATGAACCACAAATAGATACGGCTTAAACCACGAATAGGACGAATTTCACGAATTTAAATATCAGGGTCTCTTCCGTTTTGCGTGGGTTATTGTAACCATTCCCTCCCCCCTCTGAAGGGGGGAGGTCAGGAAGGGGGTGATGTAATTACTTCCAAAGATTACTGCAGCATGGCCACATAATGGCTATTCCTTACCGCAGAAGCACACCCCCACCCTTACCCTCCCCCTTCACAGGGGGAGGGATAATTTGAGTCACCCACACAAAATGAAAGAGAACCAAAAACCATAACATAGAAATAATTCGTGCAATTCGTAGTTCTATTATTTTACCTCGTTAGTCTTCCGTTTTCCACTCATGATAAAAATCAGCAGTATCGCCGCTCCGCATGCCATCGACCAGAGGTTTCCCCGTCGCGTATAGAATGTGTTCGCCCGCGTGAGCGCAACGTCGAATACCGCTGTCCCCTGAAAAAACAGCTCGTCTCCCGAGCGATCTCTGAGAATGCGATTGATGCGTCCGTACAGGTCAATAGAGCAGGAGACCCCTGTGTTCGTCGCCCTCACCATCGGGATGCGATTCTCCACACAGCGGTACACCGCGTGGGCCACCTGCTGGTACGGCTGGCTCGTCCTCCCGAACCAGGCGTCGTTGGTGATATTCACGAGAAATCGCGCGCCCCGGAGAGCGAATTTTCTCGCGAGGTCCGGCATGATATCCTCGAAGCAGATGAGCGAAGCAAAGTTTCCCTGTTCGAGGGGGAATACCGTAAATCTCTCCCCCGGGCTGAAATCGTCCTCGTAGGGAACGAGCTTCATCAGGAACGGGAAAAGCCACTTGCAGGGCACGATCTCGCCGAAGAGCACAAGGTGGATTTTGTCGTACCGCTCCAGCGGTTCTCCGCGCGCATCAACGAGAAAGGCGCAGTTGAAATACTTCCGCTTGCTCCCCTCGATCATATGCTCGCTTCCAAAGAGGAGCGGCTTTCGCACCTCCCTTTGAATCTCCGCAACCGATTGATAGATGTACGGCTCGTACCAGTAGTAGCCGGGAACCGAGGTCTCCGGCCACACGATGAGGTCCGGTTTTTCCCGCGCGACCTCCAGGGTGAGGTCATGGAAGCGCTGCACAATCTCTTCCCTAAATCCCTGGCCGAACTTCTCTTCCTGAGGCACATTCCCCTGAACGATCCCGACACGCACGATTTTTTCCGCATGGTTCTCGCCGGAGAGCCGCCATGAGCCGTACCCTATACAGGCGACGAGAGCGATCAGAGCGGCGGCGACCGGCGTGGCGTATTCCCTTCCGCGCTTGCGGATGCACTCATCGATGGCAATGTTCACGAGCATCACCAGGCTGGAGACCCCGTAGACGCCCGTGAGCGAGGCAACCTGTATGAGTGCCGTGAAACGATACTGCGTCACCCCGAGCAAACCCCAGGGCAGGCCGGTGAATGCGTAGGTGCGCACGAACTCGAGCGCAGTCCAGAGAAGGGGCGCGCCGATCCACACGGGGACAGTGCCTCGCCTGCGCAGAAAGTTCACCCCAAGGGCAAAGACAGGGAAATAGAGGGCGAGGTAGAAAGTCAGCACGAAGAATCCGGCCACGGTGACGTTGGTGAGCCAGTACAGGAGGCTCCAGAAGAATGCCAGGCCTCCCGCATAGCCGATCTTGAACGTATCCTTCCCGCTCCTCCCCTCGGTTGCGCGCAAGAGGGGGATGAATGCGCACCACGCGAGGAGATTCCAATCCGTGTTGGGAAACGACGCGGTCAACATGAGTCCGGAGAGAACGGATAAAAGATATGGTTGCATGCTGTATTATTAACGTGAGATTTCCTGTTATTTTATCAAGGATTTCTATCCCTAAACCTGTGACTCTCTGTTTTTCGGTAATGGGTCACTTATGTGTGGTATCCCTTTTACTTGTCATCCCCGCACTTCGGCTGCGCTCAGTGTAAACTCGAGCGGGGATCCAGTATGAAACCTGGATTCCTGCTGGAGTTTACCCTCGTGAAAACGGGGGCAGGAATGACATATTCAGCTCGGCATATTATTATATCTGTGTTCATCGGCGGTTATCTGTGGTGATCGTTTAAATTTTTTTAATGTGTATCACAGATGATATGGTCGCGGCCGAGAGATGCGATGCTATCCAGGGGGGGTCACTCGCGGGCACCTGCGCCGCAGCACTTCTTAAACTTCCTGCCGCTCCCGCAGGGGCATGGCTCGTTGGGGCTGACCTTCCTATCTTTTCTCACAAACGGTTTCTTCACCGGTTGCTCCTCCTCGCCGCCGGAGGAGTACGAGACCTCGGGACCGGCTGCAACACCCGCCATCGCGAGCTCGCCCTCCGCCCCGGCCGACTGGAAGGCGCTCACCTCCCGATGGATGTACTGCTGCCGCTCTAATTCCTCGGCAGCCTTGCGCATGGCTGCGGGAGAGAAGGTCATGCGGAAGATACCGCCCACAACGTCCTCTTTCACGCTCCCCATCATATCGGCGAACATGTCGAATCCTTCCTTCTTGTACTCCACGAGCGGATCCTTCTGTCCGTATGCCCTGAGGAAGATTCCCTCCCGAAGCGCGTCCATGTTGTAGAGGTGCTCTTTCCAGAGGCGGTCCACGATGCTGAGCATGAGGAACCGCGCGAGCCGCTGCATGCCCGGCTCCTGCCCTTCGACCGCCGGCCCCATCTTTGAGGCCGCCTCATCCTCAAATCGAGCCTTCCGCTCGTAGGCGGACCGCATCTTCTCCATCACCGCGCCCTTGATCTCCTCGCGGCCGAACCCTTCCTGCTGTAATTCCTCCGGTTTGAGAAAGAGGGGGAAGGTGAGGTTCAGCCAGTGAATGAAGCCGCTGAGGTCCCACTCGTCGCGATGCGAATCCTCGGGGATATAAAGGGAGAGCTTCTGGTCGATTATCTCCTCGATCAGATCCAGCACCATCGTGCTCGGGTCAGCGGTGGAAAGGATCTCTGTCCGGAACTCGTAAAGCACCTCGCGCTGCTTGTTCATCACATCGTCGTACTCGAGGGTATGCTTTCGGATGGAGAAGTTTCTCTGCTCCACCCTCTTCTGCGCCGTCTCGATCGACTTGGTGAGCAGCGGGTGCACGAGCTCCTCCCCCTCCTTCATCCCGATCTTCTCCATAATTCTCGCGATGCGCTCCGATCCGAACAGCCGCATCAGGTCATCTTCGAGCGAAAGATAGAAGCGGGACGAACCGGGATCCCCCTGGCGGGCGCTCCTGCCTCTAAGCTGACGGTCGATCCGCCGCGCCTCGTGCCGCTCCGTGCCGACGATGTGCAACCCGCACGGCGTCGATGCCGCGCACTGGGGCATCCTCTCCTTCTTCCCCTCCGGAGGCTGTGGAGAGCGTTTGCACAGCCTCTCCTTCGAGCATAGGATACAACACCAGCGTTTCCCGTCGAAGATGCACTCGGGATGCACCACCCCCTCGCCGAGTTTGATGTCCGTTCCGCGCCCCGCCATATTGGTCGCGATGGTGACCGCGCCTTTCTGGCCCGCTTTTGCGATGATCTCCGCCTCCTGCTGGTGGTAGCGCGCGTTGAGGACCGCGTGCGGGATCCCTTTCCGCTGGAGGAGGCGGCTGAGGACCTCCGATTGCTCGACGCTGACCGTTCCCACAAGCACCGGCCTCCCTTTCTTATTCAGGTCCTCGATCTCGTCGACGACCGCATTGTACTTCTCGCGGCGCGTTTTGTAGATGACGTCGTTGCAGTCGACCCGGCGCACCGGCTCATTCGTCGGCATGACCACCACATCGAGCTTGTAGATCTGGTGGAACTCCGAGGCCTCCGTCTCCGCCGTGCCCGTCATCCCGGCCAGTTTGTCGTAGAGGCGGAAGTAGTTTTGGATGGTGATGGTGGCGAACGTCTGCGTCTCCTGCTCGACCTTCACTCCCTCCTTCGCCTCGACCGCCTGGTGCAGGCCGTCGCTCCAGCGCCTTCCCGGCATGAGCCGCCCGGTGAATTCGTCCACGATGATGACCCGGTTGTCCTGCACCACGTACTCCACGTCCTTCTCGTAGAGGCCGTAGGCCCTGATGAGCTGAATGAGGCCGTGGAGCTTCTCCCCGATCTCGATCTGCTTCTGCTGGAGCTTCAGCTTCTCCCGTTCCTTCTCCTCGGGGCTCAGCGCTTCATTCTCGTCTACCTCCTGAAATTCGGTGATGATGTCCGGCATGATGAACGACTGCTGTCCGCTCGGGTCGAGAACCGCATGCCCCTTTTCCTTGATGTCGATGTCATGCCCTTTCTCGTCGATTTCATAGTAGAGCTCCTCCAAAAGCTTGAACTTCTCCTCCTTCTTGAGATCCACCCTCAGGTCGAGGTCCACACGGTCGAGGAGCCTGCGCACGTCGGGCTCTTCCATGAGCTTGAGAAGTTGTTTGTTCTTCGGCGCTCCCTTGCTCACAAGGTAGAGTTTCCGCCCCGCCTCATAGCGTTTTGCCTCGTTCTCGATCTCCTCCTTGCCCTCGGTGACGAGCCGGTTGCAGAGGAACGTCTGTTTCCGTACAAGCTCCGCGGCGCGGGGCTTCAATTTGTCATACTGCTGCGTGGAAACCACCACCGGACCGGAGATGATGAGCGGGGTCCTCGCCTCGTCAATGAGGATGGAGTCCACCTCATCCACAATGGCGTAGTTGTGCCCTCGCTGCACCTGTTCCTCCAGGCTCATCGCCATCCCGTTGTCCCTCAGATAGTCGAAGCCGAACTCGCTGTTCGTGCCGTAGGTAATGTCCTTCTGATAGGCCGCCCTGTGCTCGTCGTGCGGCATATCGTGCTGGATGCAGCCGACGCTCAGGCCCAGCGACTCGTACACGGGCCCCATCCACTGGGAATCGCGCTTCGCGAGGTAGTCGTTCACGGTCACGAGGTGCACGTTCTTCCCTGCGAGGGCGTTCAGGTAGAGAGGCATGGTGGCGACAAGGGTCTTCCCCTCGCCGGTGGCCATCTCCGCGATCTTCCCCTGGTGCAGCACGATGCCGCCCATGAGCTGGACGTCGAACGGGACCATGTCCCAGGTGATCTCAAGTCCGCAGATCTGCCAATTCTTCCCGACCAGTCTGCGGCAGGCGTTCTTCACCGCGGCGAACGCCTCCGGCAGGATGTCCTCGATCGTCTCCCCCTCCGCGAGCCGTTTCTTAAACTCCCCGGTTTTTGCGCGGAGCTGCTCGTCGGTGAGGGATTGATACTCCTGTTCTACATCGTTTATCTTTCGCACAATGGGGCGCATACGTTTGACATCACGGTCATTCTGCGTCCCGATCGTGTGCTTTAAAAACCAGGTAAACATGGTCACCACAGTGCAAAGTTTAAGGTTTAAGGTTTAAGGTTTAAAGTATAATCTAACGCAATTTGGTTTATTCTATCATCATGGGAGGGGTAATCACAAGAAGGGGATTACTACATTGGTAATGGGTCAGTCTTGGGGGGTATCCCTTTTACTTGTCATCCCCGCGAAAGCCTGCCTATGCCGAAGCGGCTTCGCGCAGGCAGGCGGGGATCCAGTATGAAACCTGGATTCCTGCTCGAGTTTACACTGAGCGCAGTCGAAGTGCAGGAATGACATATTAGCAATGTACCCCCCATAAGTGACCCCTTACCTACAGTGTAAGGTGTACAGTTTAAAGTGAATGCACTTTCTTCTCTATCCCTTACACTTTAAACTTTACACTTTCGTTGCCGTAGTTATGGTGCCGGGGGACGGAATCGAACCGCCGACGCACAGATTTTCAGTCTGTCGCTCTACCGACTGAGCTACCCCGGCAACATGCTTATATGGAACTAGATATGAAAGATTGTATTTCTGCGATAAGTGGGCTAGTGTCCATATAGTGTCTATCATTCGACATTTCCCCACCCTCAAGGAGCCTAACAGCTTCCTTTTTAGCTTCAGGCGTTGGATGCGCGTATCTCATCGTTGTCACTATAGACGAATGCCCCAAAAGTTCTTTTACCACCGGAAGACTTACGCCCGCCAATACCAACTTCGTCGCAAAATGATGCCTGAGATCATGAAACCGGCAATGCTTAATTCCAGCCCTTCTCTGAGCTGCGTAGAAGGCTTTCTTGACCGATTCATAAGGTTTTCCATCGGCGTGGAAAACATATATACCATCACGCTCTCTGTTTTTCAATACCTTAGTGACAGTTTCATTAAGGGGAATCTTTCTATCTTTCCCGCTCTTCGTTCTAGTAACCGTTATATATCCCTGTTGAAGATCAATTCTTTCCCATTTGAGCTTGAGTATCTCCCCTATCCTCATGCCAGTGTTCAATGTGTAAATAATATGACAAACCCATACCGCCACCCGCATACGTCAGCATATACCCCCAAACCAATTGCCCCTCTCTAAAATCAGTTCTCAGAGGAGTCCCTAGAACTGCTTTCACCTGCTCAGTTGTCATCCCTGGGGTTAATAGATTTATTTTGCTCACAGTACCTGCACATCCTAAAGATGCCGATGATCACTATTAACACCATCAACTTTTTCATAATACCCCCTCAATCTTCTTTTGAAACCTTTTTGTCCCTTCTATACGCCCCGATCAAGGCTGAATGTTCTCCAAGGTGTACTGTACACTATATGGCTGGACCTCGGAAAAGTCACCCGAACGCCGCTGATTACAATGTTGCTCTGTTTCGATGTATCGAATTTTACAACATAAGGCTTTGGCTGTTCTTGATTCCCGATTGTGATGTTGTTATCAACATCAACGTTGACAGCTGTGTTTCGATTTTGAAATACCTTGTATCGATCCACCGTAGTTTCTGAAGAGTGCTTATTAACTTCTGTGATTTCTAATGTGAGAACGGTTCCTTCAATACCCGCAAGCTTCATCTCTGCGAATCCCTTGTCTATTTTTCCGCCCCAAATGTCTCGTCCGCCAAAGGCATTAGGTAGGGCGCCTGTCCTATTTAAACAGAAGACCGTTCCACCAATTCCTGTCGTGAGAATAGACCCCATTGGCTGCTCGATATTGCGATGACTCCTGATCGTGTTGCAGCCGGTCAATGCCATAGCACATAAGATGACTGCTATTGCCAGTTTCATAATCCCCCTTCTATGAAAAGAACCACTGCCGTCTTTATCTCCTCTCTATACCCCGATCTTTTTCTCGAATCTTCTGCATCACCGGTAAAATAAGGGGTTTTGAGCCTATCGCACTATAAACGGCTTTCATATTTGCCCCAGGGTGAGACTTCTTATCCCGTCTCGATTCCTAACACTAGGGATTGTCTGACTGAGAGAGTATGTGTATCACCATGCCGTATATTACTCTGCCCCCTTGTAGGGGTGTCATGGGCTGGGTGAGCCCGGTCTTTTCCGTCTCGCCGGGGATCGCCGCCGCCCAGATACTCAGCTCAACTTTCACCACAAAACCGCCCCACTTCCACTCATTATTTGGTTACGACAAAATCACTGATCTTCTCCAGAGAAAACCCGGAGTTATCCCCGCGGGTGGGAAAGCGCACATCGCCCGCCCACCTGCAGATGACCAAATATTATTAGGGGCAGGATGCCAAGAACTATTACCGACATCCAATGCTAATGGTACCACTCCCTGAACAATCATAAGGGCCATATAACTGACCCTTCCAGATCGCCCCGCTGGCCCATTCGTTCCAATAACTTGGGTCACACCCGTAACCTTGGTACCCGCCAGTCCTCCCATAACAATAACTTGCTACGTTGCTGAATGTGGTTGGCCCCGTGGATTTATGGTATCCACAATAGTCGCCTCCCCACTCTGCTTGTGCGTACTGTTGCCAATGCTCTTCTTGAGACCAACCCCCCGGACAGGAACTAGCTTGAAATTTGCATAGTGTCCCGCTTCCCCCTGGGTCAGTAAATACCTCACCCCCGGCGGATATGCATTCTGCCACGGTACGTGCTTTGTACGTCAGAAGCGCTGCTTTAGTCCCCGTCTGCAGCCCCCAGCTTCCCGACACAGTGCTGAAGAACTTCTTGCCCGACTCAACATTGGCAGCCGTCGTGCTTGCGCACTGGGCAAATGGCGTCGCGATGGCATCACCGATTTCCTTCGTCGTTCTCATCGTAGAGCCAGGTGCCGCGCTGGGTTCCTGGAAACTTGTCTTCGCCTCAAGAGCCGTACCACTTACTATGTAGTCATACAGGTTCTGGAGCGTGTACATCCCGCTCCCCGCCGACGGCAGCCCAGGTGAATCAATATTCCCTGCAACCACCGTGCCGCACAAACCCGCCATTAACATCACGCTTAAAACCACAACTAATGTTGCTCTCATCTTTACTCCCTCCTTTGGTTTGGTTGTTTCCCTTTTTTATATAAACCGGCTTTCCCGAAGAACCGGATAACATTATATTGGTGATACTGTCAAAAGTTTTCCTTCAAATAGCTCCCCTTCGTCCCTGCAAACCTGCCATAAGCGCACAATTAGTTTTTCATCCTGTATGGGAGCAAAGGAATCCTTATCTCAATCATCATACCCCTTTGGGGGAACAGCACCCCCACCCAGGTGTCCTCTTTATTTAACTTATGAGCCTCTATTATTTTCTCGAATCTTCTGCAATAAGAGTAAAATCGAGGGTTTTGAGAACATAGCACAATAAACGGCTTTCATATTTGCCCCAGGGTGAGACTTCTCATGCCGTCTTGAATCCTAACACTAGGGATTTTCTGACTGAGTGAGAGTGTATATCACCGTTGCCATATTACATATACCCCGCTTGGTCGGGGGGGGTACCTTGGTTTGGGTGAGCCCGTTTTCCGTCTCGCCGGGGATCGCCGCCGCCCAGATACTCAGCTCAACTTTCACCACAAAACCGCCCCACTTCCACTCATTATTTGTTTACGACAAAATCACTGATCTTCTCCAGAGAAGATTCGGAGTTATCTCCGCCGGCGGCATGCGGCTTCGCGTCCTCCGTCCTGATTGGCCCGTTGGCGCTGCGCGCTCGAATGAAGCGATGGAAACGTCTTCATGCTCTGTAAAATCAGCGGGTTCTCACTACAAACGCTCCTTCAGGTGTGTCGCACGCACCATAGTTCTGTATTGAGCAACCGGTCGGAGGTTCGACTATCACATTGCCAGTTGCTGTCCATTGCCATCTGTAGCAATTATCGTAACTCGAGCACACAGAACAAAGACTCATGGCCTCTGCGTCGCTAGGTAACCTCCAATCGGTGAAGCCTAACCAGTCGAGTCCATCGGCCCATGCGATGGCATCGGCCGAACAGTGCATAGGATATGTCGGTCCGGTGGCCCCAAACGCGGTTCCTGCACTTGTCCGCCCCTTGGCAACCACCAGCGCACCAATCTCCACCGCCTCACCGCCGTACGGAGGTGTTGATGTTGGTGTTATTGTCGGCGTTGGTGTTATTGTTGGCGTCGGTGTTGGTGTTATCACTATCGCCGTCCCGGTCCGGATCCCCCAGCTTCCCGGCTGCGTGCTGAAGAATGGCTTGCCCTGTTCAACATTATCGGCAGTCGTCGCATTGAGCTGGTCAAGTATGGCCTTGAGCGTATCCCCGATTTCCTTCGTCGTCTTCATCGTGGACCCGGGGGCTGACAAGGGCTCCTGGAAACCGGTCTGCACCGTGAGCGCCGCGCCGCTCGTCAGGTAGTCATACAGGTTTTGAAGCGTGTACATCCCGCTCCCTGCCGAAGGGGCACTGGGGGAATCCATGCTGCCGGCAACGCCCAAACCGGAAAGGCCAACCGCAAACATAAACCCTAACATCAATGTCATCAACTTTTTCATCTTTTCAACTCTCCTTTCTCTTTTTGCCGCAATGGCAGTGAATGATATATCTCCACCGCAAAGGCTATGCCCACATAGCCTGCCCTACTTGCCATGCGGAACGCTCGCAGGCAAGCAGACCGCAGACAGGAGCACGCGCGAAGAATGCAATGACAATGCCGCTTTGCATCCCGGAGCCCTCCGCGCCTCTGCGACTTGAATAATATGAATCACAAACTAAAGCTACTCTCTTTCCCACGCTGACCCGGCACTTTGTGCTATTATCAACTTACATCAAACTGC
The DNA here is from genome assembly GCA_026392015.1 of Candidatus Auribacterota bacterium. GTDB lineage: Bacteria > Auribacterota > Tritonobacteria > UBA1439 > UBA1439 > JAPLCW01. Next base: position 47,296 of record JAPLCW010000100.1, read on the forward strand.
CGGAAAGCCGTCCTGCCTTCTAGAATTCAAGGATAAAGAATTGACCCCTAAAATGACTTTCCTCTTTAATAGTAAAGCCGAACTACCTTTTATCTCGATTAAGAGATCTTCGGCAGTCCGGCCATCTTGTCCCGCCATGGCGGGATTTAGACCCGTGGCTTTGCGCCCCTAAGTTTTCTAAGGTTTGCTTTTTCAGATCTGCATATAAACGATTAAGCTCCTTGCTACGCCTTTTAGTTATGTTAACAGAATTTAGCAGGTCTTACAATAGAAAAGAGCGGCATGGATCAAGTCAGGGTCACACCCTAAATAATAAGTTAAAGCTGACATAATATTGTTTCGATTCTTCGATGTAATCCAGTATCCTGCGGAAGCTTGGCCTGAATAGCATCGGGCACTCGACTAATATGTTCCCCATTGATTCCCCTCAGCTAAGCCCCTATCGACTAGAAAATCATCAACAATGCATGAATCTCCACCGCCTTACAGCGGTGGTCTTATTGGCTTCGGGCTTCGCCCGACCCGCTTCGCGGCTCCCTGCTCTCACCCCCACCCTTCCAGGTGGGGAACTCCCGCGAACTTAGAGAAGGTGAAAGGCTGCCAAAGCATGCAGTTGAGTTGAAATCGAAAAAAGCTGTTTTACGATCTAATGCATTCATGGTATGTATGTTACGTGAATCTCTAAGTTGCTAGACCGGACAGTACTGTGTCTTATTATCAATTTCAAGGTCAAGACAATATCTACTAATTTGGCAATGCCTCAGTTATACGAGGGGAGTCATTCCCGCGGAAGCGGGAATCTAGCGTAAAACCTTGACTCCTGCTTTCGCAGGAGTGACATACCCCCCCATGACCCATTACGTGGGGATCCATTTTCCTCTTCCCACATGGGCGGGGTGAGGGGTAGAATGTGATATCGCCGTTGCCTCTCCGCTTTTTTCGCTTGCCTGACTTGGGTGGGCTTACCTGCCCCAGGTGTGGCCCTTTACGGTTCGAGTTTGAGTCAATGAAAAGAAAGCCTTCCGGTATAGTGACGCTTCTCGCTTTTTGTACGGCTATTCTGTTAGTATCCACTTTTGCCA
>JAPLCW010000152.1 GCA_026392015.1 Candidatus Auribacterota bacterium
GGCAACTAAAATCCAGAGGGTAGGTCTCCACACAGGGGGGTAAAAATCCCTTTTCGGCCAAAGCACTCAATATAATCAATCCATAAGCCTCAGAAAAATACAAAAAACCTCAAATATCAAAAATCTGCGAAAGTCGGGCTAGTAGTTAGGGAAACAGCGTAAGGCTACGGAAAAACAATAATCAGTAGTTAGTAGCTAGGGAAACCGCACGATTCAAAAAAAAGTTAGTGTGGTCGGATAATTATGAGGGCGGCCTCATCTGGCTGCGCTACGCAGTGTGCGACGCTTCCGCGCGCAGGTAACGGGGATGAGCGCTCCCGCCGCGTAGAGATTATTCCAGGAACACGACGCGCATCTCACACCTGTCACAGTGGAAATCCAATCTGAACTTTCTGTGGCGGTCCACGAGATAGAGCGGCGATTTTACCGTCGGATAAGATTTTCCCGCCGCATCCCGGGGACACATGCCAAGCTCATATCGTATGCAGTAGCGGGTCGTCATGATAATCTTGCCGCGCGGATCGCGCTGCGCCTCGAACGCCTCTTCAATCGATTTCACGCCGTGGCGGGTGTAGAAAGCCGTGGCTTTTTTATTGAGCACGTTCCCGCGATAGTCCATCGTCGGTTGTGGATATGGATGCTCGCTATGCGTGATCACGGCCGTCTTCCTCGTATAATTTTTGTCACGCTCCTCTTCTAGGAGTGAGATGGTCCGGCGCCTCATTTCGTTGAGTTCACGCACGGGGATGAAGTATGCGCTCTCCAGGTTGATTGCCAGATCGGAAAGGCTGAAGATTGAATCACCGAGTTTGGAAAGCTGGTTACGAATCACCGCGCCCGCGCTCGCGTCGTTCCGTGCGGGCGTTTTCTCCGATCGTATGCCGTAACTCGCGCGCGAGCCCTCGTCATCCACCGCGCTCAGCAGGAAACCATCCTCGGTTTCGCCGAACGTCATGCGAATGGGCATCTTCCTTTCACACGCCTTTCGTTTCATCGCCTTGCTGAACTCGTGATCATAATTTCGATAGATGATCGCCCCGGAGTACAACCGGCGCATATCACGCGGATAGACGCGATCCCCTTCCACCCTGTTGACATTCGTTCCGTGGAGCACTCCCTTTGTGTCAAAAAAGCAGATTCCGTCCCCGTTGTGGAGTTCCACATCTCCCTTCACACGGAAAGAGTCCCCGCGTAGAGCATCCGCCGTGCCGATCTCTTTCCCGATGGCTTTCGGGGTCCGCAGCGATGCGATATCCTTCTGCCTGCCGGTCAGAAAGTAACGGGAGGCCCCGCGAGAGAAAGTTTTTCCCGGATCGGGTGTGAATGAAAACGAAATAACGCCGCTCGAGACTTTCCGGAATTCGTGGGATGAATCAATAATCGCGTCGAGTCTTTTCCGATAGAATGCAGTCATGTTCTTGACGTAAGAAATATCCTTCAGTCTTCCCTCGATTTTAAATAAAGAGACGCCGGCGCGGATGAGATCCGCAAGGTGTCCGGAGAGATCGAGGTCTTTGAGAGAGAGGAGATGGCGATCCCGTACAATGACCCGTCCTGCGCCGTCTTGCAGGGAATAGCGCATCCGGCATGGCTGACAGCATTCTCCGCGGTTGGCGCTGCGCCCGCTCACTGCGTGGCTGAAGTAACACTGCCCGCTGTAGCAGACGCACAGCGCGCCCGCGACAAAAAACTCCAGGTCGACGGTGGTGTGCTCCCGTATCTCCCTGATTTCTTCGAGGGAAAGCTCGCGCGCCAGGATGACACGCTGGAAGCCTGCCTCCTCAAGGAATTTTACCTTTCGCCACGAGTCGTTGTGGGTTTGCGTGCTGGCGAAAAGAGGAATGGGAGGCAGTTCCATTTCGAGGAGCCCCATGTCCTGAAGGATCAGCGCATCCGCCCCGTCGTCGTATGCCTCATGCGCTATTTTCTGCGCTTCCTCCAGCTCTCGGTCATAGAGGATGGTGTTCAATGTCACGTAGACCTTGGCGCGGAACCTGTGCGCGTAAGAAACGAGCCTTTGTATCTCCGCCCGCTCATTTCCGGCGGCGGCCCTCGCTCCGAATTTGCGCGCGCCGATGTACACCGCGTCCGCGCCGCAGTCGATAGCCGCTATCCCGCACTCGGCATTTTTCGCGGGAGCCGATAGTTCAATCGCACGCATGGTTCGCCTTCGGGAGGGGAAAAGTTCCTCTTCTTAGCCTGCCTGGTTCATCAAAAGTATCATAATATGCCGCAATGGTGAAGTATGCTGAAAAGTAAGGGGTCACTTATGGGTGGTATCCATTTCGCTTGTCATTCCGGCACTTCGACTGCGCTCAGTGTAAACTCGAGCGGGGATCCATTATGAAACCTGGATTCCCGCTTTCGCAGGAATGACATATTCAGCAATGTACCACCCATAAGTGATGCATTACAAGTCCTGTTGGAATATCATTGATGGGAATCCGGTATATACAGTATGATTCCGAATAATGAGAGCAGTATGCCGTTTGATCTGACTTCAGGAGGCCGATTCATGCGAGTTTCCACGCGTTGGTATCGGTGGCTGATACTGATATGTAGTTTTCTCCTTCTCCATTCTTCAGGTTGCGCGTACAGATCCGCACGCACGATTACGCAGGTGGGCACATTCCACGATCTCTCCGCAGGGGGGTTCGATGGCCGGATGTCTTGTCGCCGGCTTGGGTCGTACGGAAATTTCGGCATCGGAACTTTCCACGCCCTCGATGGAGAGATGATTGTCACTGATGGAAAAATCTACCAGGCAAAATCCGACGGAAAGGTGTATCTTCCCAACGGCGGCACCACTGTCCCTTTCGCTGAACTGGTCTCATTCGCGCCACAGGCAAAACTTATTTTGAAGGGCGGGGCAAATTACGCCGCAGTTGAGGAGCAGATTAATAAAGCGGTTCCCGACAGGGACATTTTTTGTGCGATAAGGGTCAGGGGGCGATTCTCGAAGATGAAGATCAGGAGCGTCCCCGCGCAGGTGAAACCCTACCCGCGTCTTGTGGAAGTGACCAATCACCCGCCGGTCTTTCAGTTCGACGGTGTCTCAGGGACGATGGTCGGTTTCCGCTCTCCTTTGTACGCCGGGGAAATTACCGTACCTGGGTACCATTTTCATTTTATTTCTGATGACGGGAATAGTGGGGGACATGTCCTGGAGTTCGCAATTGAATCCGCAGCAGCGGAGATTGAGGAGTGCGACCGATTTCTTCTGATTACGTCGGAAAAAGGGTTGGGAGGGAATTGAAACACTGACCTGCCTTAGTTTGCTCGTAGCTCCTGTTTTCTATCACTAATCCCTCATCACTTCCCTTGGTTCGCCCGTATCTTATATTGCCTATCACTAATCACTCATCACTTATCGCTAATCACTGTAGTAATGGTGGAGCTGACGGGGGTCGAACCCGTGACCTTTTGACTGCCAGTCAAACGCTCTCCCAACTGAGCTACAGCCCCATCCTAGAAGAATATCCCAAATCCAAAATCCCAAATAAATCCAAGATCACAAATGCCAAATCCCAATAAGGAAATAGCAATACGTAGCAATACGCGCTTCCTTATCCCTGAATTACGGTATTATCCTGTATAGGTGTGCGAATGTCAATTGCTTTTGCAGAATGGCTTATATATAATCGGTTCTTTAAATGTCCGATTCTCTTCCGTTTTGTGAGCGTAGAAATATCATCCCCTCCCCCTTCGAAGGGGGAGGGTCGGAGTGGGGGTGTGCTGCATATAAAATTTGGATGATGTGCAACTTCTTCCATAATCGCATGTTCGGATGACAATAGACATCACCCCCCTCCTAACCTCCCCCCTTGAGCGGGGGGAGGGATGACCTGAGTCATCCACACAAAACGAAAGAGAACCGATTATCCAAGTTAATTTGGATTATCCAGCGGAAGAATAAAAGAGCAATTTTAACAGCTTCACATATGTAACCACAGATTGCGCGGATTACACAATGCGAATCCGCGTAATCCGCGGTTAAAATATTAAAGTTGGTGATTAAATCAGATTAAGTTATTTCCCTGCGGTTTTAACATGTATTGGAATTTGAATTTTTCATTTTGAACTTTGAATTTTATTGGGATTTGGGATTTGGGATTTTCTTGGGGTAGCTTGCTATGGGAATGACAATTACAGAAAAAATAATCGCTGCGCATGCGGACAAGGCTACCGTCGCTCCCGGCGATATCATTATGGCATCGGTTGACGTGGCGCTCGGAAATGACATTACCGCTCCAATCGCCATCAAGGAATTCAGGAAAATCTGTGCCGGGAAGGTGTTCGACCCCCGGAAAATCGTTCTGGTCGCGGATCATTTCACGCCGAATAAGGACATACAGTCGGCGGAGCAGAGCAAGATGCTGCGGGAGTTCGCGCGCGAACAGGGCCTGACGCACTTTTACGATGTCGGGAGGTGCGGTGTGGAACATTCGCTCCTTCCGGAGCGGGGGATTGTGATCCCCGGGGATCTGGTGATTGGAGCGGACAGTCACACCTGCACCTACGGAGCGCTCGGGGCGTTTGGGACGGGTGTCGGGAGCACCGATCTCGCCGCGGCGATGGCGATCGGGAAGGTGTGGCTCAAGGTGCCCGAGTCGATCAAGTTTGTTTACCGGGGAGAGATGAGGAAGTGGGTTTGCGGAAAGGACCTGATTCTTTACACAATCGGCCAGATCGGCGTTGATGGGGCGCTTTACAAGGCGATGGAGTTCACCGGCGATACCATTTCACGGCTGCCCATGCCAGACCGCATCAGCATGTGCAATATGGCCATCGAGGCCGGCGGCAAGAGCGGGATTATCGCCCCGGACAGGATTGCGCTCGACTACTCCGCCGGGAGGAGCGACCGGACGCCCCACGTCTATGCGAGCGACGGAGATGCGCACTATGAAAAGGTGATCGAGTTTGACGTGTCATCCATTGAGCCTCAGGTTGCGTTCCCCTCGCTGCCGGAGAATGCCCGGGGGATCAGCAAGGTCGGAGAGGTGCGCATCGACCAGGTGGTGATCGGTTCCTGCACCAACGGCCAGATCGAAGACCTCCGCATCGCCGCGGGTATTTTTAAAGGAAAGAAAGTTCACCCGGACGTGAGGACGATAGTCATACCGGCGACGCAAGGGGTGTACGCCCAGGCGCTCGTAGAGGGATTGCTGGAAATATTTGTGAAAGCCGAGGCGGCTGTCTCGACGCCGACCTGCGGCCCGTGCCTGGGAGGGCACATGGGTGTTCTCGCTGAGGGAGAGCGGGCCCTCGCGACCACGAACAGGAACTTCGTGGGGCGCATGGGGCACCCGAAGAGCGAGGTCTATCTCTGCGGCCCGGCCGTGGCGGCGGCAAGCGCGGTGGCGGGAAGGATATGTTCGCCGGATAAGATGGATAATGGGTTGTAACCGCGGATTGCGCGGATTAGGCGGATTTTTAAGAGAGAGTCACAGAGGGCACAGCGCGGCCTGCTGGCCGCAACCAAACCTATCTGTGTGTATCGGTGTTATATCTGTGATGCACATTGAAGCTTTAACGGGCACCACAGATACACACAGATAACTGCGGATGAACACAGATAAAGCAATATACTGCGAAACAATTAGTTGCATATTTAGATGTAAAAATCTTTGCCAAAAAACAAACATTTTGACGTCAGTAGTACAGAGAACACGAAGAATAAAAAGGACGTAACAGCGGATTGGATGGATTGATTCGGATTTTAAGAATCTGAAGGGCCGGCGTACACCGCAGTTAGGGGCAGAGGTTATATGAAACTAAAAGGCAGGGCGTGGAGGTTCGGCGACGACGTGAACACGGACGAAATCATCCCCGCGCGTTATCTGAACAGCTCGGATCCGCTTTTTCTCGCCACCCACTGCATGGAAGACGCGGACAGCGAATTCGCCGGGAAGGTGCGCGAGGGGGACCTGATCGTGGCGGGGAAGAACTTTGGGTGCGGCTCGTCGCGCGAGCATGCCCCGATCGCCATAAAGGCGTCCGGCGTGCACGCGGTGATCGCCGCATCTTTCGCGCGCATCTTCTTTCGTAACGCATTCAATATAGGTCTTCCGATATTTGAGTCGCGTGAAGCAAGCCAAGGGATTGCCTCGGGGGATGAGGTGATGATAGATACCGAGAAGGGCGAAATTCAGAATCTGACGAAACAGACGGTCTACCGGGTCAAACCGATTCCGCCGTTCATGGAAAAATTGATCGAGGCGGGCGGGCTGATAGAATTCGTGAAGAGCAGCTTGAAATTAAAAAAGAAGGAAGATTGAACCACAGATTTCATGGATCAAATAATAAAGGTTAACGGCGGTTTAAAGTTGGAATAAACCACGGATGAACACGGATGAACACTGAATCGAATATCGTAAAGTTTAATGTATTAGAAAGTGGTTTTTGCTTTTAGTTCTCTCCCGCGGTTTAAATCCGTGTTTATCGGTGTTCATCCGTGGTTAGAGTGAGCGTTATAGTCGGTTATTTAAATAGAATGTAAATAGCCAAAAGGAGACAGAATTATATGGGTAAGGAATACAAAATAGCGGTGATTGCGGGCGACGGCACAGGGCCCGAGGTGATCAAGGAAGGATTAAAGGTTCTCAACGCCGCCGCGAAGAAATTTAAGTTCTCACTCGCAACAAAAGAGTACGACTTTGGAGGGGAGCGGTACAAGAGGACGGGCGAGACGCTCCCGGACGGAGCGTTGGACGAGTTGCGGAGGTTCCAGGCGATCTATCTGGGCGCAATCGGGCATCCGGATGTGAAACCGGGGATCCTGGAGAAGGGGATCCTCCTCAAACTCCGATTCGGCCTCGACCAGTATATCAACCTGCGGCCGGTGAAGTTGTACCCGGGCGTGGAGACTCCTCTCAGGGACAAGAAACCCGAGGATATCGATTTTGTGGTGGTGAGGGAAAACACCGAGGATCTTTATGCGGGAATCGGGGGACTGCTGAAGGAGGGTACTCCCGATGAGGTCGCGATCCAGGAGATGATCTACACACGGAAGGGGGTGGAGCGCTGCATCCGCTACGCGTTCGAGCTGGCGCGCACCCGCCCACGGAAGAAACTGACTCTATGCGGAAAGACGAACGTCCTCACCTATGTCCAGGGCCTCTGGCAGAGGGTCTTCGATGAGGTGGGGGCGGAATATCCCGATGTCCAGAAAGACTACGCGCACGTGGATGCCATCTGCATGTGGATGTTGAAGAATCCCGAGTGGTTCGACGTCATCGTAACCTCAAACCTCTTCGGCGATATCATCACCGATTTGGGAGCGATGATCCAGGGGGGGATGGGGATCGCGGCGGGTGGAAATATAAACCCCGCGGGGACGTCCATGTTCGAGCCGATCGGCGGCTCGGCGCCGAAGTACACCGGCAAGAATGTGATCAACCCTCTCGCCGCAATCTGTGCAGGGGGCATGATGCTCGATTTTCTGGGAGAGAGGGAAGCAGCGCGCGCCGTCGAGACGGCGGTCATGAAGGTTGTCTCCGAAAAACTCAAAAGTCTCGCGGCGGGGAAGATGGGATACGGCACTGATGAAGTCGGGACGATGGTCGCAGACTTCGTCGGGAGATGAAGTCAAGGGGACGGGAGGGGGATAGGCACGTATCGGCGAATGGGCGACTTTGGAGTTAATAGTCGCCCCCTCGCCGGCTCTCCGATTCACCGGGTCGGTTGTTTCACAGGCGTGTCGGCGACTTTGGAGTTAATAGTCGCCCCCTCGCCGGCTCTCCGATTCGCCGGGTCGGTTATTTGCAGACGTGTCGGTGATCACATATGAAAGGGTGATGAAAATGGGTCGGGGATACAGTATTGCAGTGGTCGGCGCTACGGGCGCTGTAGGCGTCGAGATGATCAAGACGCTCGAAAAGAGGAAATTTCCCGTCAGCAGGATCAAACTCCTTGCATCACATCGTTCGGTGGGGAAGAAACTCGCGTTCCAGGGAGAACAGACTCCTGTCGAAGAGCTCACCCACGATTCATTCAAAGGCGTTGAGATTGCGCTCTTCAGCGCAGGGGCCGCGCGGAGCAAGGAGTTCGCGCCCTCGGCGGTGAAGGCAGGTGCGGTCGTGGTGGATAATTCGAGCGCCTTTCGCATGCAGGAAGACGTCCCGCTCGTTGTGCCGGAGGTGAATCCTCAGAAGGTCAAGGATCACAGAGGGATCATCGCCAATCCGAACTGTTCGACGATCATCATGGTGCTTCCCCTCTGGCCGTTGCACAGAGTGGCGCGGATCACAAGGATCGTCGTCTCGACATACCAGGCCGCATCGGGCGCCGGCGCGTCTGCCATGATGGAGCTCCAGAAGCAGATCGCGGAGATAGGGGAGGGGAAGAGGCCGGGGGTTGTCGTGCTCCCCCATCAGATCGCATACAATCTCTTTCCTCATGTGGATGTATTTCTTCCCAACGGATACACAAAGGAAGAGATGAAAATGGTGCACGAGACGCGGAAGATATTTGGCGATGATCTCATCATGGTGACCGCAACGTGCGTGCGGGTCCCTGTTTTGCGCGCGCACTCCGAAGCCGTCAATATCGAGACGGAGAAGAAGCTCACCGCGGGGGAGGTACGGGCAATCCTCGCGGAAGCCCCCGGAGTCAAGGTGGTCGACGAGCCGGGGAAAAAGCTCTATCCGATGCCGCTCGACGCCACGGGCAGGGATGAGGTTCTCGTGGGGCGAATCCGCGAGGATATATCACGGGCAAACGGGATCGACCTGTTCATCTCCGGCGACCAACTTCTCAAGGGGGCCGCCCTGAACGCCGTCCAGATAGCTGAGCTGATCACACACGCCTAGCCTGGATTATTCATCAGACGAAGAAAAGAGCAATTTTAACGGCCAAACATATGAAACCGCAGATTGTGCGCCTGCCTGCGCGGAGCCGGAGCTCCGCTTCGGCATAGGCAGGGATTGGGCGGGTTAAACAATGCGAATCAGCGTAATCCGTGTAATCCGCGGTTAAAACATTAAAAGTTGGTGAATAGATCAGGCTAGTGTGGTGTCTCAGAAATAGGGAACATTGATTTGTCATTGCGAGCGAAAGCGAAGCAATCTCAGCTCATTGTGATCCAATAGATTGCTTCGTCGCTCCGCACCCGCAATGACATAACTCATGAAGTATAATTATGAAACACTGCACTAGCGTAAAGCAAAGCTTCAGAAGGATGGGAAATGCAATAGGCGCGCATCCGGAAACGTAAGAAGATGTGAACTGACTATTCAGGATCTACCGCGGTGAGGAATCAGTGATACAAGATTTTGCAAGGATCATGACCCGCTGGAGCACCAGATGGGTTCCCGATGCGTGGATCATCGCGATATTTCTGACCGTGCTCGCATTTGCTCTCGCATTCTTTCTTTCCCCCGGGGCGAAACCACAGGATTTGCCGGAACTGATCCCAGCCCTTGATCTGAATCGGGCGGCGACACTGGTGTTTTATTGGGGTACAGGGTTTTGGGTTCTTCTCAACTTTGCGATGCAGATGTGCCTGATTATTATGACCGGGTACATTGTCGCCGTCTCGCCTCCGTTCCAGCGGCTCCTGAAATGGCTGGCCTCTCTCCCCAAAAGCCCGCGCGGCTCCATTGCGTTAATGGCCTTTGTGTCCATGGCCCTCTCATTTTTGAACTGGGGCCTCTCCATAGTCGGCTCGGCGGTTTTTTCCCGCTTTGTTGTGAAGAGGCAGAGGGGAATCGACTATAGGCTCCTGATAGCGGCTGCCTACCTTGGCCTCGGGACCACATGGCACGCGGGATTATCGGCATCCGCTCCGCTTCTCGTGGCCACGCCGGGCCATTTCATGGAAAAAGAACTGGGTGTCATTCCCATTACGCAAACTATTTTACATCCTTACAACCTTGTGCTTGTGGGAATCATCATGGCCTTCATGACGTTTTTTGTGCCGATGTTGCATCCGCGGAAAGAGGATGTAATCGAAGCGGACCCGGCGAGGATCCAGGAAGAAGAGTTCACCTCTCCTGAGAAACCGGAGAACCCGCTCCCTTCAGAGAGAATGGAACATTCTCCCATTATCACTATTGTGATAGGCGCGCTGTTCGGATTTGTATTTCTCTGGCAGTACCTCACGAAACCGGCGGCGAACGGGCATATGACCCTTCAGGTCGCACTCAGCCGGATCAATCTGGACACGGTGAACTTTCTTTTCCTCACTCTGGGTATACTGCTGCATGGAAAACCGGCTTCGCTGCTCAATGCGGCCAGGGAGGCCGGCGGGTTTATCTGGGGAATTGTGCTGCAATTCCCATTTTATGCGGGTATATTCGGCATCATCCAGTATTCCGGTTTGCAGGATGTCATCGCCGGCTGGTTCCTCGCGATCGCAAACAAGTTTACCTATCCTGTTATTGTCTACTGGTATTCAGGAATCGTAAATTATTTCGTACCGTCGGGCGGATCCAAGTGGGCGATTGAGGCTCCCTACATTGTTTCAGCGGGTGTGAGATTGGGCGTGCCCAATGCGCTCACCGTCCTTACCTACGCATGAGGGGATATGATGACCGACATCATCCAGCCGTTCTGGGCTATTCCGCTCCTGAGCGTTGTGAGGCTGAACTATCGTGACATCATGGGTTATTGTATTGTGATTTTCCTGGTGTACCTGGTTATTACCACGGGGGCGTTTTTTCTCTCCCCCCTATTGTTTTAGAAGAGTCGGAACCTGATGGCGCGCACTATAAAGTTGCTGGTTGAATACGACGGAACAAACTACCAGGGGTGGCAGGTGCAGCCGGACGTCCCGACGATCCAGGGCGAGCTGGAGCGGGCAATTCACAAGATTACCGGTGAGAAAGTCCGCGTCCACGGCGCCGGACGGACTGATGCGGGGGTCCACGCCCTCGGCCAGGTTGCGAATTTTCCCCTCTCGCATCCCATGCCCTGCGAGAAGATGCGGCTCGCCCTGAATGCGGTCCTCCCCCGGGATATTGTGCTCCATGAAGTCGAAGAGGCGGACGGCACATTCCACGCACGGTACAGCGCAAGACTCAAGAGGTACCGGTATCTGATACTCAACCGCCCCTTCCCCTCGGCCCTGGATCGGAACACGGTCGTACACGTTGCACGTCCTCTTGATGTCGATGCAATGAGGGAGGCTGCGAAAGGCCTCGTGGGCACATTTGATTTCTCCTCATTTGCATGCAACAGCGGAGAAGAGGAAAACCCGACGAGAACGGTGACCGACATTTCCGTAAGCAGGCAGGGAGATTACATCACGATTGAGATAGAAGCCGTGAGCTTCCTCTACAAGATGGCGCGCTCGATAGTGGCGACGCTCCTCGATGTAGGAAAAGGGAAGTTGAAACCCGGTGATATTCTCGGTATACTCGGCGCGCGCGACAGAAGCAAATCGAGCGCCACCGCACCGGCGAAGGGATTATGCCTGATCAGGGTTGAGTATTGAAAGACAGGAACCGGCGGCAGGGATTGGGTGGATTTAAGAAAGCCGCGGAGGGTGTGACGATTGACGTTTGATACAGATGCACACAGATTCGCACAGATAAACACAGATAGATACAGTGGAGGTATTTTATCTGTGTAAATCTGTGTTTATCTGTGATTACCATATATCCGGTGCTGCGAATATTCTGCGGCAGGCATCGGTTGGGCGGACTGGATCGCGTAGTAGAGAAGATGTGCACAAAACAGAAAGGAGAGGTGCGGATGTACTCAGATGCTGTGACACGGACGATTCGAAATTTCTTGGTCGCCGTTGCCGCCGCCGTCCTGATATCGGGCCCCGTGCGCGCGCAGGATACCTCCTCGTTTGATGCCGAGGAAGGTGAGGATTCCACTGCGGGTATTACGCAGAGAGCTCCCGAGCAAGGGACTGTTCCTCAGGCGGGCGGCATGGAAGGACTGGTGCGGTCGGCGAAGAAGCGGATGACCTTCGCAGTGGGGAACCTTTTTGAGTCACGGGATGTCTGGCGCGGCATCAACTGGTTTGGAATCGATCCGGCATATCTCCTTGGAGGCGATTTCAAACTCGATCTCTCCCCCTATGATGAACAGCGGTTGAGGGATATTTGGGAAGTGAAACTGCACACCTTTGTGGGAGGCGCGTGGGCCCTCAAGGGGGGGCATGAGATCAACGATCGATACAAGGTGTCGGCGATAATGGAAAACAGGATCGTGAAATACCTGGATTTTGACATCGGCTACGAGCACTATGGCCTCCCTCCGTTTAACAACCACGATAAAGACTTTGAAGAGCTGCTCCTCCGCGCCGGATTTAACTCGATCCCCACATTCCACCCGCTGACGCTTCCCGGCTTCGCGAAGCCGGTCGAGGCGATACCGTTCGCGGTTCACTACGGAGCGTATTCAGCATTTTCCACGAAGAAATTCGCATTCACAACCGACGAATTCGGATTCCACGGCTACCCGTCCAACTGGTGGTGGCATAATATCGAGTACAATCTCGTTGTCCCGTTCCCCGATGTCGTTCCCGATAAAACATGGGGCATTCTCCAGTGCCTGAAGCTGGATTCCACAATGTGGATGATCGACAGGCCAGGGGTTCTCCCCGGGCTGAAGAAAGGCATCCAGGACACGGAGTTCGGGTTGGCGCTCCCGCTCATCTTCGACATGGGAAAGGCTTTCACACTCGAGAAATATGCGTGGGGCTTCTTCGGAGGGTCGAAGGTTATCGTCGAACCGTACGTGCGCTATGTGCTGGACGCGCAGAATATCGATCCGGAGACAAAAATATGGCACGACAAGGACGAGATCGTCGGCGGCGTGGCAATGGTGTACACGTTTTGACTGGGGTTCTCGTGGGTTAAGGATTCCGGGGATATTCCTTGTTGAGCGTCTCGATTGTGCGGAGGTAGCCCTCCAGCATATCCTCGATTATTTTTTTCACAGGCGCGCGGGTTTTGATTAATCCCGCAATCTGGCCCATCATCACGGAGCCATCACGGATGTTGCCTTCCTGAACCGCCTCTCTCAGTTTCCCGACCGCGAGCATTTCTAGCTCGGTCCAGGGGACCCCGTTGTCCTCCATCTTCTTGAGCTGCCTCGTGAGCTTGTTGCGGAGGGCCCTCGTCGGCTTTCCGACAGCGAGACCTGTCACAACCGTCGAACGGTCTTCCGCCTCGGCCACCGCCTTCTTGTAGTTCTCGTGCACCTTGCATTCGTCGGCGACGAGGAGCGCAGTGCCTATTTGCACCCCCTCAGCTCCGAGAGCAAAGGCAGCCGCCATCCCGCGTCCGTCTCCGATTCCCCCGGCGGCGATGACGGGGATGGAAACGGCATCCTTCACCTGGGGAACAAACGGCATGGTGGAGATATCGCTGATATGCCCCCCCGCTTCCTGACCCTCCGGGATAACGGCGTGGGCCCCCGCCTCCTGCGACAGCCTGGCCATGAGCACGGAGGCAACGAGGGGAAATACCTTTATCCCCCACTCCGTGAGCATCGAGATATGTTCCTGGAAGTTGGGGTCAGCCCCCAGGGTGACGACATCGGGGCGGAGCTCCTGGATAATCTTAAAATGATTGGGACAGTTGGGGGAAAGTCCGACGATATTGACGCCGATGGGTTTACGGGTGAGGGTCCGCGCGCGCTCGATCTGTTCTCGCAGGCTTTCTGCGGGAAGGTTGCCCGCTGCGAGAATCCCGATGCCGCCGGCTTCAGAAACGGCGGCACAGAGCTTCGCCTCTGAAACCCACGTCATCCCGCCGCCAATAATTGGATAGGTTATTCCCATCAGTCGGCAGATGCGATTATTCCGGAATATCTCACTGTAATTCAAGTCGGCGTAGTCCCCGATTTATCTGATTCGATCCAACAATTATACGCCATCAGGCGCTCATCCCGCTGAAAAACCTGATACAGAGTAGTGACTCAATTTGGGTGCCTTTGATTTGTAGGGGTTCGACGAACCTGTCCTGAGCACTTCGGCTGAGCTCAGTATAAACTCGGCCGAAGGATCGAACCCAGGCGCGATAAAACTTGTCCTGTCGAAGACCCTGAGCGAAGTCGAAGGGACCTTGCCGAGGGATAGCGCCCCTACAACAGAGAATACTAGTGTCTCAAATACATGTAGAATATACCTAATACAGAGAGGCATGGGATCTTAAAGCCGCCCTCTCGCGAATGTGTGTTGGAAAGAAACGATTGAGGATGTCCGGTAATATGACGGCGGCGCGCGGGGATTGGAAGTCGATTCTCACCGTGGATTAGTAGACGCGCTTTTTATCTTTCTTCTCGCGCCGTTTCTCTTTGAGGGATTTTTGAGGTTGCTTTTTGAGCTCATGTTTTGCCTTATCCATCGAACCCATTATGCGCCTCCTTTTTTGGCTGCCGGTCTCGGCTTTTTCTTGATTGCCTTTTTGACAACCAGGTACGCTCCCGTTGGGCCGGGAACGGCTCCCCTGATGAGCAGAAGGTTCTTGTCCTTAATCACCCTGACAACTTTCAAATTCTGGACGGTTCTCTGAGCGTTTCCCATATGGCCCGACATCTTCATCCCCCTAAATATTCTCCCCGGGAATGTATGCTGGCCGACCGAGCCTCCGTGGCGGAAGCACTCGTGCGTGCCGTGACCTGCGTCAAAACCGTGAAAGTGGTGGCGCTTGATGACCCCGGCGAATCCTTTGCCTTTTGAAACGCCGGATACGTCGACAAAATCATTTTCTGTGAAAATATCCGCGGTGATAACCTGCCCCACGCTAAACCCTTTAGTTTCCTCGGAGGGGAGGCGTATCTCCCTCAGGATCTTGAATGAAGCCGTCTTGGCTTTGGCGAAGTGGCCCTTTATCGACTTGCTGAGCGACTTCTCGCGAGGGTCATCGAAGCCGAGCTGGATGGCGCTGTAGTCCCCCGAGGTATCGCCTTTAATCTGCACAACCGTGCATGGCCCGGACTGCACGACAGTGACCGGAACGGCCTTGCCGTCGTCGGTGAATACCTGGGTCATGCCCAGCTTCTTCCCGAGGATTCCCATCTTATAGATTTTCATTTATTGTATCCAGTGTATCCAGTAGAGCGCGCTATTATATAAAAAAAGGCGCCGGATGCAACTATTATTTATTCAGAATACGTAATGGGTCACTTATGGGTGGTACATTGCTGAATATGTCATTCCTGCGAAAGCAGGAATCCAGGTTTCATAATGGATCCCCGCTCGAGTTTACACTGAGCGCAGTCGAAGTGCCGGGATGACAAGCGAAATGGATACCACCCATATAGTATAGCATGCACGGGAAAAGAATACACTGCACGCACCGTTGCATGTCACGCGGGTGCCGCCTTATAGCAAGTAGGTTGCGCATGTCGGGAGAACCGGGCAAAAAGTTGCGTCGGTCAAGAGGACGACTGATTGTATGTGTCGCTCTCCTGTCCCTTGTGTGCCAGGCCTGCACTCGGAGGACCGAAATTCAGCTTAGCTCCGCGGGGGATGGGGGAGAGACCGAAAAGTTCATGCATAGGCCGGAATTCAACCCCATAACACCGTCTCCTCCGCCCGCCCTGCCGGCGCAGGAGGAACAGACGACACCCGTTGCGGTGCGATCGGAGGCACCTTCTGAGTCTGTGGATGAGATCATCAGACGCGCGCAATCTCTTGTCGGAGGCGGGCGGGAAGAGGAGGCACTGCGTATCCTGGGCAATCTAATCGAGGGCAATCCGAAATACGCGGAGGCCTACATGGAACGGGCAACGGTGTACGTGCGGCAGAAACAGTATTCCCGCGCCGTTGATGACTATCAGAAGATCATCGCATACAGCCGTGATAAACAGGAGGCCCGCTATGGGTTGGGGGGCGTATATGAGAAATGGGCGGAGGAACTTTCCTCACGGGGCCAGCGAGCAGAGGCTTCTAAAAAATTCAGGGATGCTATCGCGGAATATAAGGAGGTTCTCTGGCGGCGCCCTGGATACCCATTCGCCTGCTACAGCCTCGGGTGCGTCTACTCCCGCCTCGGCCAGCGGGAAGACGCGATCTTCTATTTCAAAAAGACCGTTGAGAACAGCCAGTCCGATTCTGCCCTCACGCGCAAGGCCCGGTATAATTTAAGGTTGATGGGCGATTATTAGAACAGTAGTTAGTAGTTAGAAGAAAAATTATCATTGCTATCACGCCCTGGAGGGAGACGCGATCTCGAATAATCGAAATCCAACTGATTGCTTCGTCGCCCCACTGTGCGGGACTTCTCGCAATGACATGGATATAACAAGCCATTCCAGGAGCCGGCACACTGGGGAGTAGAGAGTAGCTATGGCCCAGACGGCTTCTTCCCTCTATTCCCTATCCCCTAACTACTAGCTACTAGCTACTAACTACTATCTTTATCAGTGCCCCTTCGCCAACATTGTCAGTGCCTTATCAAGGGTGCCGAGGATAAAGTCAACGTCCCCTGAATCGATGCAGAGGGGCGGTTTTACGCGGATAACATTGCCTGCCATTGCGCCCTTCCCGACGAGGAGACCCATATCCTTGCAGATATCCATGAGCCGCAGGGTTTCCTGAGGTGCGGGCTCCTTTGTTTTCCGGTCCTTGACCAACTCGACGCCGAGCATGAGTCCCTTCCCTCGTACCTCACCGATCAACAGGTGTTTCTCCTGGAGTTCTTCAAGGCCCTCGATCAACTTATCGCCCATCACTTTTGCGTTATGAGCGTAGTGATACTTCTCGATCACCTCGAGGACGCCGAGCCCCTGCGTCATCGAAACCGGATTCCCGCCGTATGTGTTGAAGTGAACTTTGCCGCGCATCGATTCGGCGATTTCCCTGGTGGTGGTCACCGCGCCCAGCGGGACTCCGTTCCCGATCCCCTTTGCCATGGCGATGACGTCGGGGATGCACTCCCACTGCTCGATCCCCCACATCTTATCTCCCGTGCGGCCGAATCCGGTCTGGACCTCGTCAGAGATGCATATGCCGCCATACCTGCGCACGATCTCATAGATGATTTTGAAATACTCTCTCGGCGGACAGATCACGCCCCCGAATCCCTGGATCGGCTCCGCGATAAAGCCGGCGATCTTGCCTGAAGTGCTGTATTTGATGATCTCCTCGACCTGGCGCGCGCAGACGAGGTCGCAGGAGGGGTAGGTGAGGCGATAGGGACAACGATAGCAGTAGCCCGCGGGCGCGTGAGAAACCCCGAAGACATAGGGGAGGCTGTGGCGCCATGCGGACTGGCCGGTCAAGCTCATCGCCATAAGCGTCCTCCCGTGGAAGGAGTGTCGCAGCGCGATGAATTCCTGGTTCTTGGTGAAGTTCTTCGCCAGCATTGCGGAGAGCTCATTCGCCTCGCAGCCGCTGTTGGTGAAGAAACTGACCTTGAGTTTCCCCGGCATCACGCTCGCGAGCTTCTCCGCGTAGATCGCGATTGTCGGATGAAAGTAGAGCGTGGTCATGTGCTGGAGCGTTTTAATCTGTTCCACAACCTTCGGAACGATGTCGGGATGGCAGTGTCCCACACTGATCGTGACCACTGCGCCGAAGGCGTCGAGGTATTTTTTCCCTGCATCGTCATACACGTGTTGCATCACCCCGCGCACAATATTCACTGGTTTGCTGAAATAGGTCATTGTGCTCGGAAGCAAATATTCTTCCCGTAGCTTCTTGATCTCATCGCTGGTGAGCTTCTTTTCCTTCACTTCAGTCATCCTCCTATGGTTGATAAAATTAAAACTCAAACTTCAAAATCCAACCCCCCGGATAGTGGTAAGTAGTAAGCGGTAAGCTATAAGCAAGATGCTTACTGCTTACCGCTTACTACTTAGGGCTATCTTTTAATCCTTCCTTCTATAGATCCCCAGGGCGCGCGCGCGACGAATTTCCCTGCTCCGACCGTGCCCACAAACTTCCCGCTCCTGGCCACGAGGCGTCCGCGGCTGAATGTCATCGCGGGGTAGCCGGTGAGCTTCCAGCCATCATACGGCGACCAGTCGCAATTTGTCTGAAGGCGCCCGGGGCGGATCGTGAACTTGCTGCCGGGGTCGAATACCACCAGGTCCGCATCAGAGCCGATGTTCAGCGTGCCCTTACGCGGGTAGAGACCGTGGAGCCGCGCGGGGTTCGCGCTCACGAGCTGGACGAACCGGTTGAGCGAGAAGCGTTTCTTCCCGACTCCATAAGTATACATCAGCGGAACCATGTTTTCCACTCCCGGGAGCCCGTATGGAATCTTGGTGAAATCGCCGCCCCACCTCGCCTTCTGCTTCTTGTTGAATGTGCAGGTGTCCGTGGTGATGAGAGAGACATCGCCGTTTATCACCCCCTGCCATAGACGCGCGGAGTCTTCCTTTTTCTTGATCTGCGGGCAGGTTGCGTACAGGTGGCCGTCCTTTCTTTTGAAAACCGATTCATCGAGGAGGAGGTATTGCGGACATGTTTCCGCGTAGACATTGACGCCGCGTTCCTGCCCGGCCTTTACCGCGTTGGCGGATGCGCCGGCGGACATGTGAACGATATATACGCGGCCTCCCGTGACCTCGGCCCACTTGATTGCTCTCTGGACTGCTTCCTCTTCGACGAACGAGGGTCGGGAGAGGGCGTGCCCCCATGCGCCGAGGCGCCTGTAGTCTTTGTGGTACCTCTCGATGAGTCCTTCCATGACGAAGACGCTCTCCGCGTGGAGCTCTATCATCGCGCCGCACTTCGCTGTTTCTTCTAGTGCGCTGTAGAGCATGTAATCGTCGGCCATCCAGCCCTGCGCCTTGTATATCATGAACATCTTGATTGTCGGGATACCATACTCGACGAGACGCTCCATGTCGCGGGGGGATTTTTCGTTCCAGTCCGTCATACCTGCATGGAGCGAATAGTCGATGCACACCTTTCCCTCCGCCTCTGCCCTCCGGTTCTCCACAGCCTCCATTACGGGACGCCCCTTTACCTGGATGGCATAGTCGATTATCGTGGTCACTCCGCCGCAGGCGGCTGCCTTGGTGCCGTTCTCGAAATCGTCCGACGAGACTGTGCCGCAGAACGGAAGCTGGAAATGCACGTGCGCGTCGATACCTCCCGGCATGACGAACTTACCGCGCGCGTCAACAACTTCCGTGCCCGGATCGGGAGTGAAGTTACGGCCGATGGCGGCGATTATCCCGCCGTTTATGACAACGTCAGCCTTGAAGGAATCCGACTCGGTAACGAGGGTCCCGCCCTTGATGATTGTGCTCATAAAATCTCCTTCAGCAGTAAGCATTAAGCAGTAAGCGTTAAGCAGGAATTGCGCTCTTTGCTTATAGCTTACGGCTTATCGCTTAATGCTGCTTCTTCAACGCCACATTTGAACGCTTCATCGTGACACAATAGTCGATGGGGCAGACGTGCGAGCAGAGTCCGCACCCGACGCACTTCTCCTCTTCCACTGTCGGCTCCCGCTTCTTGCTGTCCCATTTGATCGCCTGGTAGGCGGCATCCTGACACGAGACATAGCAGAGCCCACAGCCGATGCAGAGATCCTTGTTGATGGATGAGACAAGCCTGTAGGAACGGTCGAGCGATTCGTGCATGGTGATCTTCTGTGCGGCGAGGCCTACCATTTCGGCAACGGAGTTGAACTTGTGACCCTCCATATAGTTGACCAGGCCCTCGCAAAGGTCGTTGATGATGCGATAGCCCCAATGCATCACCGCGGTGCACACCTGCACCGTCGTGGCGCCGACGAGGATGAACTCCGCGGCGTCCTGCCAGGAGCCCACGCCGCCGATCCCGGAGATCGCGCAATTCGTCGCCTTGAAAATTTCGCAGACCGCCCTCAGTGCAATCGGTTTGATGCCCGGGCCGGAGAGCCCGCCGTAGGTGCTATGCCCGCTCACCGAGGGGAGCGGTTCTATTTTATCCAGATCGACGCCGATGAGTCCGGCGACGGTGTTGACCGTCGCGAGGGCGTCCGCCCCTCCCGCCTGGGCAGCCTTGGCGGTCACCTTGATATCGGTGATATTCGGCGTCAGCTTGATCATCACGGGGATTGTCGCGACGTCCTTCACCCATTGTGTGATATGTTTGGTGATTTCAGGGTCCTGGCTGCAGACGCTCCCCATCCCTCGCTCCGGCATGCCGTGCGGGCAGCCGAGGTTGCACTCGATCATGTCCGCACCCGCGCCCTGGACCCGTTTCGTGAGCTCCTGCCATTCTTTCTTCATGGTGCCGGAGGCCATGATGCTGCCGATCACCACATGGTCAGGGTAGCGTTTCTTCATCTGGCCGATCTCCTTGAGCCATACCCTGACCCCGCGGTCGGTGGTGAGCTCGATATTCTGGAGCACGGCCATTCTGTTCTTGCCGTACGGGAGTGAGGCGAGGCGCGGCGCGACGTTCAGCACAGGCTCCCCCTCGGGAACAAGGGTTTTGATGATCGCACCTCCCCAGCCTGCGTCAAAGGCGCGCATGATCATCTCGCCGGTGGTTGTCGGAGGAGCGGAGGCGAGGATGAACGGATTCTTGAACTTGACTCCGCAGAAATCCACATTGAGGAGCCTGTGTGCCGTCGCCGTTGTCATTGCTTCCTCCCTTTTATTTGTGAAGCGTCGTTCGTGAATCGTCGCTCGTGAAACATATCATAGTGTGGTTATTGCGCTTCACGTTTCACGATTCACGACTTACGCGTTGCACTATTTTTTCCTTAAATACTTATCAATCGCCTCGGCAGCCTTCCGGCCTGCGGCGATCGCTTCCACGGCGGTCGCTCCTCCATTGACTGCATCGCCGCCGGCGAACACCCCGGGTATGCTGGTGAGGCCGTCCGCGCGTGTTTTGATGCACCCTCTCTTGTCCGCGGTAAGGCCGAACTCCTTCAGGAGTTGCGGATCCGTCTCCTGCCCCAATGCCTGTATCACGGTATCGGTCTGGATGGTGAATTCCGAGCCGGGGATTGGCACGGGGCGCGGTCTGCCGCTCTCATCCGCGGGTCCGAGCTTCATCTTGATGCATTCAACCGCTTCCACCTTTTTCTTTCCCAGGATTCTCTTGGGGGCGGTCAGGAGCATGAACTCCGTTCCTTCCTCGAAGGTGCATAGTACCTCGCAATCCCATGCGGGCATCTCGGCGCGCCCCCTGCGGTAGATGATGATGACGCGCTTCGCGCCAAGGCGGAGCGCCGTGCCCGCGCAGTCCATCGCGGTGTTCCCGGCGCCAAAGATGACGACGGTGTCCCCGACGCGGGGTTTTGTTTTATTGAATTTTGCCGCGTCAATAAATTCAAGCGCATCCCACACACCGTCGAGATCCGTTCCGGGGACATCGAGCCAGCGGGATTTCCACGCCCCGGTTCCTACAAATACGGCGGCGTAGCCCTGCGCCTTGAGCTTTTTGACGTTTGTGATCTTTTTTTCGGTTTGGACGGCGACCCCCATCTTCTTGATCTGGGCGATTTCGGTATCCACGATATCCTGGCTGAGCCGGTACGAGGGGATGCCGTAGGTGAGCATGCCGCCCGGCCGTTTGTTCTGCTCGAAAACCGTCACGCGGTAGCCGCGCTTCGCCAGTTCGGCCGCGCAGGCGAGACCTGCGGGGCCGGCGCCGACGCACGCCACTCTTTTCCCTTTCCCGGCCTGTGCGATCTCCGGAAGACGCACGCCGCGCAGCAACTCCATGTCTGCCGCAAAGCGCTGGAGAGACGCGATGTCAAGCGGGGATGTGGAGAATTGACTTCGGCACTCGCCGATGCAGAATTTCTCCGCGGGGCAGATTCTCGCGCAGACGCCCGCGAACGGATTGGACTCCTTGATGATGCTGATGGCGCTCGAGAAGTCCCCCACGGCGATCCTTCGGATGAAAGAACTCACGTCAACCCCTGCGGGGCATCCTTTGATGCACGGCGCCTCGTAACAGAAGTTGCAGCGCGTTGCCTCGGCGTACGCGAGGTTTATCGGGATATCCTTCTGGATCTCTTTCCAATCCTTGACTCTCTCTTTCGCAGGGCGTTTGACCGAGTGTGTCAGACCACTCATGGGTAACCTCCGTATGTGGTGAACGAGGCGCCATTATAGCAACAGATGCGGAGCGATGCTACAGATTTGGACGGTAGATATGAACTGCAGAGAGTAAATCCTGAATTTATAGCAGGGCACCCTTAACCACGAATTAAACGAATTGAACGAATATAATTCGTGAAATTCGACCAATTCGTGGTTTGTCGCCCCTCTATCCCATGAGCGCAGCGGGTACTAACTCACTCATGCTTTTCCCGTTCAGAGAGGAGAGGGAAGGAAGTAAGGGGTCACTTATGGGTGGTATCCATTTCGCTTGTCATCCCCGCGAAAGCCTGCCTATGCCGAAGCGGCTTCGCGCAGGCAGGCGGGGATCCATTATGAAACCTGGATTCCTGCTGGAGTTTACCCTCGTGAAAACGGGGGCAGGAATGACATATTCAGCAATGTACCACCCATAAGTGACCCATTACGGAAGGAAGAGGGGTTATTCACATCTTCCCGTGCTCCCGCAATGCATTACTGCGACAGAAGATTACGGAAGCTGCTTCACCAGGTCGTCGTAGGTGTCGGGGCGGCGGTCGCGGTAAAACTGCCACGCGTCCCTGACCTCCTTCACCATATCCAGATCAAGATCTGCAACGACAACCTCGTCCTTATCTTCGCTCCCCTTAGCGATTATTTTCCCGCGCGGGTTGCAGAAGTAGCTCGTTCCGTAGAAGTTGCCCCAGTTCCAGGGGGGCTCGGTGCCGACGCGGTTGATGGCGCCCACGTAGTAGCCATTTGCGACGGCGTGCGCCGGCTGTTCGAGTTCCCAGATATACTTTGAGACGCCGGCGATGGTTGCCGAGGGGTTGAAGATGATCCAGGCGCCGTGCAGGCCGAGGATTCGCGCGCCCTCGGGAAAGTGGCGGTCGTAGCAGATGTAGACGCCGATCGTTCCCACGGCCGTGTGGAAGACCGGGTAGCCGAGGTTCCCCGGCTTGAAATAGAACTTCTCGTAAAATCCCGGGTGCACGTAGGGGATATGATTCTTCCGGTAGATGCCGAGATATTTTCCGTCCGCGTCGATGACCGCAGCCGTGTTGTAGTAGACGCCGGTCATCGCGAGCTCGTAGACCGGGACGACTAAAACCATGCCGTGTTTCTTCGCGACCTCCCGCATCCGTTCGACCGTGGGGCCGGGGACCGGCTCGGCGAAGTCGTACCAGCGCGTGTGGTGCTCGGCGCAGAAGTAGGGGCCGTTGAAGAGCTCCTGGTAGCAGAGGACCTGGACGCCTTTTTTCGCAGCCTGCTCGGTGAGAGCAATGTTTTTCTGGAGCATCGCCTCCTTGATCTTCTCAAGTTCCTTTTTGATATCCGCCTCGCTCATCTTCGATGTGTCGGCGGTGGGTGGGATAACGTTGGAAGTCTGTATGAGTCCTCCCCTGACAGTGGTCGCCATATTCTCTGCCCTCCTCTCGCTCCCGCGCGGTTGGTGTCCGGCCATTCGCAAACCGGGCAATATTTTACTACGGCGCGGGTGCCCTGCAAAGAAAATATGTAATAAATGTGTAATGTGTCAGAGGATGTGAAAAAATTTATTTCATTCCTCCCCGCAATCCATAGATTGTAGGGGCTCGATTTATCGAGCCCTAAGTCGCTCAAATCACATCCCCTCTGAGAGGAAGGGGAGGGTAAGGGGTGTGCTGCCCCTTCGATAATTGTTCCCTATGCATTTAGTCCCTGATTTTGTTTGCCTCAATGCAATCTATCAAGTAAAATCGCCTCGGTTATGCACGAAATATAGGTCGGGCGTAAGAAAAAGATCTCTTAGAAACATCAGGGCAAATAACCGACTGTTGACTGGAAAACATGAGAAACGCCGCGGGGATACGCGAACCTTCGGCTCGCTCCTGACCGCGCCGTCTGCGGTCGCGGCTCAATTCCGTTGTTGGGGCATGGAACTAAACTGCGACATTTCGCTTTTACGGTAAAAAATGATATGATGATAAAATCTATGCATGTGCTTGACTATGTTCGCAACTCATTCAACAGCGCGACAAGCAGAACTGACCGCTCTAAAATCGGTCAGTTTCTTACGCCTGCCGCGATAGCTCAATTTATGTCATCCATGTTTGAAGCCGGTTTTCAAGAAGTGAGAATTTTGGACCCCGGTGCAGGAGCGGGTGTCCTTTTTGCGACGGCCGTGGA
>JAPLCW010000026.1 GCA_026392015.1 Candidatus Auribacterota bacterium
GAGATGCAACCACCGCTTCCGCCTGTCAGGTCGGACTTAATCAATCTGGCCTCGAATAGATGCTTTCCTGGACGCATCGCCTTGTATCTCCTCACAGCATCTCCGCTTTGCCTTGGTTGCTCACTATCTACACCAATAAAGGGCTCATGGCGGATTTTCGTGAAGAATATCCGCAGTTTATAATACGTAATGAGTTGCTTATGAACATGATACCGCCGATCAGATTGCCGCATATACCCTCCCCCCTTGAGGGAGGGTAAGGGTGGGGGGTGCTTCTCACAAAAGCATGTTTCCCACCCCCTCCGTACCTCCCCCTTCACAGGGGGAGGGATGTGTTGTAGGCTCTTGATCTCACAAAAATCCGCCTTGAGCCTAATTAGCTAATACGTCTTCAATTCTTTTCCGAATTCCCTCAGATTCCACCTCGCGGTGGACACCCTTGCCGTCTGGCTAATCCCGCGTAGCGGGATCGGGACTGTATCCCGTCTTTCACCCGGCTAGCGAGTGCGCCCTACCGGGCGCACAAGAGCAAGGATCTTCTTACACGAAAATCCGGAGTTATCTCCGCAGGTGGGAAAGCGCACAGCGCCCGCCCACCTGCGGATGATCAAACGGTGCGGGGGCAGCCTACGCCACGGTCAGCGGCTAAGGCTGACATACACACAGTGGTCTGTTATTAACGTCGCGAGTGTGGGGTTCGGTACATGCTTGATTTACACCCGCACTCCGCCAGTAACACATATGGTTATTCAGCTCAGTCCCATACCATGGCATATCAGAGTAACCCAGCTGGCCGCACCCAGTATTTCCAGGATTGATTGCCTTGCAGACCGCACAATCTGGGTCGTTAGTGTTAGCCAGGCAATTAAGGCCATGCTCGGTGCTGCATACGTAATTACATGTAACAGACGATGAAGTAGCTTGGAACCAGCAACCGGATGACCCGAGACCATCGAGGCTCCATGTACCGGTCTTCGTCGCGCATCTGTCCGGGCCCCACGTTGGCGTTGGGGTTATGGTTATGGTTGGGGTTGGGGTTATGGTTGGGGTTGTTGTTGCTGTTGGTGTAGCTGTCGGTCTCGGCAATGCACTTAGTGTTCCTGTCTGGATGCCCCAGCTCCCCGCCTGCGTGCAGAAAAACCTTTTGCCCGACTCAACATTATCAGGACCCACATTGCTCTGATCCAATAGTGCCTTAATGGCGTCACCGATTTGCTTTGTCGTCTTCATCGTGCCGGCGGTGGGGCCTGTCGTGGGCTCCTGGAAACTGGTCTGCACCGTGAGCGCTGTGCCGCTCGTCAGGTAGTCATACAGGTTCTGGAGCGTGTACATACCGCTCCCTGCTGAAGGAGCACCCGGGGAGTCAATGCTCCCGGCAACAGCGGTGTAAGACACGCATACCACGAACAACAGGCTCAGAGCTGCAGTGATTAACTTTTTCATTTTAATACCAATCCTTTCTTGATTTATCTTGAATTTGATAAAGGTGAGACTGCCCGCCCCACTTCGTGGAGCTCTCAATGACAATAAGGCTACTACCCGCAATGGGGCGGAGCGCGGATGGGAGAAAGTTTGGCAAAAGTAGCTATATGAAGCGGCGTATCGCAACACCGGATACGAGCACAGAAATCATCTCTTCCCAGTCTGAGTAGACAAACTGTCCAGGTATCTTCGTCGTATCTTTCATGATTGTCCCTCAGGCCCGTTGCGGGAACAGAGCCGCTGCTCATTTCAGAATCATCAGGGCTGCCGGCTAACCTATCCTCCGATTCCCGCCCGATGGTTCTCCATGGACTAGGATCGGCCTTCGCCAGATATTGCACGGTCCGGCCGGGCCCGAAATGCATCCACCCTGCATTCTCACCCCACGCATATCCGTAAAATTGCCCTCTCTCATCCAGATACACACGAGAATGATTGGTGTAGAAGCTGATCCAACCCGTGACTTCAGACCAGGCATAGCCCGATAGATTGCCCTGTCCATCGTTGTTGACTCCCCAATCACAGGCGCCCCGGTTGTTGTAGTGCCCCACTTTCAAGGGATGCCCGTCACCGAGGCATACCCAGCCGCAGTTCTCAAGCCAGATCCATCCCGCTAATATGTTTGAGCCGATCTTCAAATCGGCGTGTGTCGCTCTTAGATTGACCCACCCTACGCTCTCCCCCCAGATCAAGTTGCAGCCTTCGGTGATTCTGCCTATCTTCGCCGGGGTAATGCCTGTCTGCTGGAGCGCGGTACGACTTTCCAAATCAGGGAAAAATGGCAGGTTGCCACATTGAGTAAAGTGAGAATGGGTGGGTACGGCATGGGCAAAGGAAGATGCTACTAGCGCTAGGGCAAAGATAATGAAGGTCTTCATTTTGTCTGTAGAGCTGATAAAATCAATGCAAATTCACAAAATCAGTTTATATAACCTGCATCTTCCAGCCCAAAACAACGATTTTTCTTCCGTTGGTGCGAAATAGTTGTAATGGCCTAGCGGCGAACGAGTTGATACAGCAGGTATCCAAATGACAATTTCCGACCGACTCCCCAAAAGCCCGAGTTGCATACTTTGTATTCACCTCTTTATGCCAAAACTGTATACTTTGTATTCATTTGAGATAGTCAAGCAGTGTTACCTAGACATTGTACGTAACTTTTTAGTATCACGTATGATACAAAACGAATATTTCCACAAGTCTTGACAGAATATTTGTGTCGCACCAACTTGGATATCAGTTAGTTACATACAACGTCTAGGGACACTATGGTCACTCTAATTTTCCGAGCAGTCTCCTTCTCCGCTCGAGATCTCCACGCTTCACATGCTCAGACTTCCTGACCATTCCAACCCAACCACCCTGCGCACCCCCGACACCGCTTTATCACGCTACCCCTCAGCCCGTCGAGTCTCCCGCATCCCGCGGGGCAAGGCTTCGCCCTTTGACTCGCAGACTCGCCGATCTCGCATTGCCGAATCGAGTTTGTCATCCTTCGGACTGGTCGTTCGCCTCCTGTTGCTCCCCATCCAGCCTCATGGCCATGCAGTTATAGTTGGCTACAGACCGGAGAGAGTATGCCCGGAAGGGACTTTCACCCTTCTATCTATGCATGCTCGCGCGCGCGCGAGCCCCGTTGAGAGGGATGAACACCGCATCCCCTTGCCGGCTGGCTAATGACGCATCGGTTAAGATGGCTTGACCCCTAGCGGGCGTACACTGTTCCAGCTAGGCCCCACGTATCCGGGGATCCAAACCAACATCCGTTATTGTCTTTGTGACAGTAGGTAAGTTTATCATAGTTCGGATATGATGTCAGGCCACAATGATCGGCGTCTAGCCCGCCCGAATCGGTCCATGTCACCGACTGGTAAGTGTCTTTGCAGCGCTTGATTGCCGTGTTCGTACAATTGCCAGCGGCACAAGCACCGGCATTAAAAACTCGTTGGGAGGGGTTGAAGTAATCTACCTTGCCACCGCAGTCAAACCGCAACATTTCGCCCGCTAGTGTGTTAATTGTTGTATCTGCCAACTTCGCTGTTGTGGTTTGGGTCGGTGAAGTGAGCTCACCTACAACACTAGAACTGTGATGATTTCTGTTACTGCCATTTATCCGAACTACCAGAGTCCATCCGCCGCTATCGGTGGTCATGTCGCAGTAGGCAGAGAAGGGATCACTCCCGCCCGGACCATCGGGGTCAATGGTGTAGACGCCGTCGACTGAAGCAGGAATGGCCGTTTTAATGGCTTTACAGGATGCGTAAATTGGCGTTAATGTCGGTGTAGGTGTTATTGTTGGTGTTGGTGTCACTGTCGGCACTAATTGCCCCGTTCCCGTCTGCAATCCCCATCTTCCCGGCACCGTACTGAAGAACCTCGTGCCACTCGCCACTTTGTCGGCGGTCGCGTCGCACAGGTCGAACTGAGCCTTGATGCCGTCACCAATCTCCTTCGTGGTCTTCATGGTGCCAGCCATTGGCCCGGATGTGGGCTCCTGGAAACTGGTGTGCACCGTGAGCGCCGTCCCGCTCGTGAGGTAGTCGTACAGGTTCTGGAGCGTGTACATCCCGCTCCCTGCCGAGGGGGCTCCCGGAGCATCAAGATTTCCGGCGACAACCAAACCAGACAGTCCAACCATCAACATCAAACTCAGAGCCGCGGTGATTAATTTTTTCATTTTAATACCAATCCTTTCTTGATTTATCTTGAAATTGAAAAAGGTGAGATTGTCACATACCATCCCTCTCAGTGGAGGGACTTGTAATGACCATAGGATTAAGCAATCACCGGAGGGGCGCGGATGGGAGAAAGTTTGGCGAGATCACTTATGTAAACCGGCGTATCACAACACCGGATATGCGCACATGAATCATCTCTACCAATCCTTATCAAACAGCTTGTAAAAGCATACTCGTCGTATCTCTCGTGATTGTTCCTCAGACCTGTCACGGGAAAGGAGTCGCGGCTCATTTCGGAATCATGGGGGCAACCGGCTAATCTGTCCCCAGATTCTGGCCCCATCTCTTTCCAAGGACCAGGATCTACCTTCGCAATATACTGCACTCTCCTACCGGGCCCGAAATGCATCCACCCTGCGTTCTCTCCCCATGCGTAGCCGTAAAACTGGCCGGTCTCATCCAGATACAAACGCGAATGACTGGTGCTGAAGTTAATCCATCCCGTGACTTCGGACCAGGCGTAGCCCGATAGATTGCCCTGTCCATCGTTGTTGACTCCCCAGTCACAGGCGCCCCGGTTGGTGTAGTGCCCCACTTTCAAGGGATGCCCGTCACCGAGGCATACCCAGCCGCAGTTCTCAAGCCAGATCCAGCCTGCCAATATATTGGAGCCAATTTTTAATTCGGCGTGCGCCGTCCTGAGATTGACCCACCCTATGCTCTCTCCCCAGATCAAATTATTGCCTTCGATAATTCTCCCGATCTTCGATTTGGCCATGCATGGTTGCTGAAGTTCGGTGTTTTTTCCCAAGTCGGATGAGAATGGGAAATTATAGCGTTGAGGAAAGGGAGAATTGGCGGGTACGGCATTGGCAATGGAGGTTGCGAAGAGCGCCAAGGCAAAGGTAATGAGCGTCATAATTCTTTCCGCAGGAGTGCTAAAATCGATGCACATTCACAAAACCACAAGTCGGTAGCCCGCATTTTCCGTGCCAACTTTACAATTTCTCCTTCATTAGCGAAAAATAGTCGTTATAAGTACCAGGCCAAACAGTTGGAGCTATGATTGCAAAGGTTAATATTATTGAGGGATACTAAAAATATCGGATTAGCATACTTTGTTTACACCTCTTTATATCAAAACTGTAAACTTTGTATACAATTGAGAAAGACAAGCAGGAGATGCAACCACCGCTTCCGCCTGTCAGGTCGGACTTAATCAATCTGGCCTCGAATAGATGCTTTCCTGGACGCATCGCCTTGTATCTCCTCACAGCATCTCCGCTTTGCCTTGGTTGCTCACTATCTACACCAATAAAGATGCAGGGCGAGACAGGGCTGCCGAGATATGCAGCAGGTGGCTGTATCAGTAAAAACAACCGTCATGGATTAAGAATTTCGATCCTTGCTCTTCTCTCCGTAAGGGCGGACACCCTCCGCTGTATAATGTTACGAAACGATGTATGGGTCAGTTTCACAGGGGTAGATGAACCACGGATGAACACAAATGGACACGGATTCTCTCAGGTGGTTCAATTGTGGGAGGGCCATCTTGCCCCGATTATCGCGGCGGGAAGCCGCTCCCACATTGTTTATCCGTGGTTTTAATAGAAATCTGTATGTCCGGACAAAGTCAGCAGCCACAGCGTAACTAACCCATTACAAAACGAGGTAATGGGTCAGTCTTGGGGGGTATCCCTTTCACTTGTCATCCCCGCGAAAGCGGGGATCCACTATGAAACCTGGATTCCTGCTTTCACAGGAATGACATATTAAGCAATGTACCCCCCATAAGTGACCCCTTACAAAACGAGGAATGTCCTGCTATCAATATCAGTTAAAACATAGTATATTCTACATACCTGTGGGAATTTGTAAGCTGTAATGACGTACTTACTACAGCAACAAAAGTCACGGGTCCCGGGTTGCGCCAGAATAAATAGTGAGATGCAAACGGGGCATTACGCAATGCCGAAAACCCCGTTATGAAAATGTAGAATAAATTAGAGTAGAGGGGGATGTGGTATGGACAACAAGAAAATTATAGTGTTTGACACGACATTGAGGGATGGGGAACAGGCGGCGGGTTTTCGCCTGGGTTCGGAAGAAAAATTGGAGATCGCGCATCAACTGGCAAAGCTGAGGGTCGACGTGATCGAGGCGGGTTTTCCGATCTCTTCGGATGAGGATTTCAAAGCGGTACAATTAATCTCACAAGAGATCGACGGTCCCGCCATCGCCGCGCTGTCACGCGCCGTCACCCAGGACATCGAGGCGTGCGCGAAAGCACTCGCCGATGCGAAGCGCCCGCGTATCCATACAGGCATAGGGGTGTCTGATATTCACATCGTCGGCAAGTTTAGAGATTCCAAATATGGCACCGCATTGGACAAGAAAAAGGAACGGGTCTTCCAGATGGCGGTTGAAGCTATCACGACAGCAAAAAAATATGTGGACGACGTTGAATTTTATGCGGAAGACGCAGGACGGGCTGACAGGGACTATCTGTTCCGTGTCATAGAGGGGGTCATCGCTGCGGGGGCCACAGTGGTAAATATTCCTGACACAACCGGTTATACGGTGCCGGAGCAGTTCGGCGCGCTGATACGGAGTATTCGGGAAAATGTCCCCAACATCGATAAGGCCGTCATCAGCGTTCACTGTCACAACGATCTCGGAATGGCGACCATCAACACGCTCACCGGCGTGAAAAACGGCGCGCAACAGGTGGAGTGCACCATCAACGGCATCGGGGAGCGCGCGGGGAATGCATCCCTGGAAGAGGTGGTGATGAGCATGCATGTTCGCCGTGATTATTTCGGGCTGGACACGGACATTGACATCAAAGAGCTGTATCAAACCAGCCAGATGGTAGCCAGGAGGTTTGGAATACCCGTTCCGCCCAATAAGGCTGTTGTGGGATCCAACGCATTTGCGCATAGTTCCGGCATCCACGTGGACGGCTTTCTCAAATCCAGGGAGACGTATGAAATAATGCGCCCCGAGGATGTAGGGTTTCCGCAGAGCAAGCTAATACTCACGGCCAGGTCCGGCCGGCACGCATTGCGGCACCGTCTGGAGGGACTGGGAATTAAGCTGACTCCGGAAAAACTGGATAAGGCGTACAAACGCTTTTTGACCATAGCCGACAAGGTTCAAGAGGTCTCCAGTGAAATGCTTGTAGCCATTGTGGAAGATGAGATACCCATAGTCGCCGAGAGGTACCATCTGGAGCATCTCCGCGTCACCTCCGAAACAGGAATGACTCCCACAGCGACTGTGACAATTAAAGTGGCGAATGAGCTGAAACAGGCGACATCCGGAGGTGACGGCCCTGTGGATGCAACCTACAAAGCCATAAATGAAGCAATCGGCGCATCGATCAAACTCGCTGACTTTACAATTCATGCTATCGCAAGCGGGGCCGATACCCTCGGCGAGGTAACCGTGAAGATTCGAGACGGAGACGATGTGATCATAGGCCGGGGATCTTCAACCGATATCATTGAGGCAAGTGCAAAAGCCTATATCGACGGACTGAACAAACTGGCATCAAGAAAAGGCGCATGAAAAAGCGATTGGGCGATTGGGCGATTAGGTGTTCATCGTATTCACCCAGTCGCCTAATCGCCCAGTCGCCTAATCGCCATTCTGCCGGGACATGGAAACGAACACAGATACCCTAATGGCCAGAATACTATTTATCGCGGTTCTTCTTTTCTGTGTCGCGTCCATCGTTCCACAAGAGGGATACGCCGCTCCTCAATCGCCGCTCTTTTCCGTCGGCGAGCGGCTGCACTACCGGGGGTACATATACGGATGGATCCCTGTGGGAGACGCGTGGTTCGAGGTGAACAGGGATGTATATCGGGGGATAAGCGTGTACCGCTTTGATGCGCGCGCCCTGGGCCGCTACCTCATCTACACCCTTGATATCCGCCTCAGCTCATTTGTCGGTCCCAATCGTCTGCGGAGCCTTGCGTTCCGCCGGCGCGAGGTGGGCACGGAGAAGAGAGAGTACAAGGTAATATTTGACAGGAAGAATCAACAGGGTATTTACCGCCGCAAGCCCGGTACATTCACCTCAGTGGAGGAGATGGATGCCGCACCGTGGGAGACCCGATCCAAATTCCCGCTCAGCGGCGAAGTGAACGATATACTCTACACACTCTACTTTGCGAGAAATATCGGCGATAAGGTCGGCGACAAGAGATATTACAGTTTTGTTGAAAAAGACTACATCTGGAAAGCGCTCGTCAGCATAACCGACGAGAAGCGCATCACTATCGGAAGGGCCGGAACATTCGACGCGCTCAAGATCGCCATAGAACCGGACTATCGCGACCAGCCGGAGATCGGGGAAAATTTCAGCGGCCTCTTCGGCGTGCAGGGATCGCTCGAACTGTGGGTGGATAAGAAAACAAGGATCCCCCTCATCGTGAGAGGTGTGGTACCGTTCACCTATTTATTCCACCCCACCGTCAGTGTCATTCTCAGGGACTCTACACTCTCTGCGCCGGGTGAAGCTCCGCCTCCGGCCGGCGTTTCGGGTTGATTCCCGCCTCTCTACTCATTATAATGGGCTTAATCATGGAGGTTTCGCCAGTGGCTATCACAAAGGCTTCGAATAGTAGTGCGCGAAGGAAGGAATTGCTCCCGTTCTCCCGCCCCTCGCTGGGGAATGAGGAGATCGAAGAGGTCGTCCACTCGATGAAGTCGGGCTGGATCACCACCGGCCCGAAGTGCCACCAGTTCGAGGAGGACTTAAGAAAATACGTGGGGGCCTCGCACGCGATCGCCCTTACCTCGGCGACCGCCGGCCTGCACCTCTCCCTCCTCGCCGCAGGCATCGGTCACGGAGACGAGGTCATCACCACCTCGATGACCTTTGCAGCGACCGCCAACGTCATCACTCTCGTGGGCGCACGCCCCGTATTCGTGGATATCGGCGGGGATCTCAACATCAACCCCGAACTGATCGAAACCGCGATCACCACGAGGACGAAGGCCATCATGCCGGTGCACTTTGCGGGCTATCCGTGCGACATGGACAGGATCATGGCCATCGCCCGCAGGCGCAATCTCGTAGTGATCGAGGACGCCGCCCACGCAATCGGCACCGAGTACAACGGCCGCCGTATCGGATCCATCGGAGATATGACCATCTTCAGCTTCCATCCGATCAAGAACATCACCACCGGGGAAGGGGGTATGCTCGTGACCGACAACCCCTCCTTCGCGGAGAAGACGCGGCTCCTTAAATTCCACGGGATCCAGAAGGACGCATGGAAACGCTACGGAGCGAAGGAGATTCCACAGTATGAAATACTCTTCCCGGGCTTCAAGTACAACCTCACCGACCTCCAGGCCGCGCTCGGCATCCACCAGATGAAAAAGCTCGACGACTTTATCGAGCAACGCACGCGGTACGCGAGAATCTACCAGGAATCGCTCCGCGACGTGAAAGAGATCATGCTCCCCGAGGCGCCCGCGCACAAGGGCACGAGGCACGCGTGGCACCTCTTCGTGGTCCTCGCGGACATTGACCGCCTCGCAATCGACCGCGACCGTTTCATGGGGGAAATGCTCGAGGCGAACATCGGAATAGGCCTGCACTTCCCCGCCATCCACCTTCAGCCCTACTATCAGAAGACCTTCGGCTATGCGCGCGGGATGTTCCCGAGAACCGAGTTCGTCTCCGACAGAATCTTTTCCCTTCCGCTCTACCCGGGGATGAGCGAGGGCGATGTTCGCGACGCGGCGAGTGCGGTAAGGGAAATCGTCGCAAGGCACACGAGGCAGCCAAAATGAGAAATAATACCCTCACACAACCTCACGCATCGCTTCACGCAGCCGCCCCGCCGGGTCCGCCGGTGGAGATCTCCGTTGTCATCCCCATCTATAACGAGGAAGAGAATATCCCGCTCCTCCACCCGCGCCTCCGGGAGACGATGGAACGGCTCGGGAGGAGCTACGAGGTCATCCTTATTGATGACGGCAGCTCCGACCGCTCGGCGGAACTCATCTCCGGCCTCATGGCGCATGACCCGCGTCTCAGGCTCATCGAGTTCAACCGCAACTACGGTCAGCACGCCGCTGTCTTCGCGGGTTTCGAACACGCACGGGGTATGGTCATTGTCACGCTCGACGCCGACCTCCAGAACCCCCCGGAAGAGATACCCAAACTGATCGCGAAGATCGACGAGGGATACGACATCGTCGGGGGTATGCGCGGCAAGAGGCGCGACTCGGTATTCAGGAAGATCCCCTCCTGGCTCGTGAACCGCTTCATCTCGCGCGCCACCGGCGTCAGCCTGAGGGATTACGGCTGCATGCTGCGCGCGTACCACCGCACCGTGGTGGATCAGATCGTGCGCTGCAACGAGATCTCCAGTTTCATTCCCACGCTCGCGAACTCGTTCGCGCGCTCGGTGACCGAGATCGAGGTCGCCCACGCCGAGAGGAAGAGGGGGAAGTCCAAGTACAACCTCCGCCGTCTTCTCAAGCTCAACTTCGACCTCGTCACGGGTTTTTCCCTTTTCCCGATCCAGCTCATCAGCGGACTCGGGATCCTCATCGCGCTCCTCGGGATAGGGTTCGGCATTATGCTCATGGTGCTTCGATTCGTCTACGGCGCCGTCTGGGCGGCCCAAGGTGTTTTCACGCTCTTCGCGCTCCTCTTTGTCTTCGTCGGAATCCAACTCCTCGCCATGGGGCTCATCGGGGAGTACATCGGCCGCATCTACTCAGAAGTCAGGAACCGTCCGCGCTACGTCATCAAGAAAATAAGCTCCTGATCCGAGCCCTGCACTCAATGAACCACGAGACCTCATTATCCTCGCCCCCACGCATCCGGGGGTCAGCGCTCATCCTGCTGGCCGCCGTCGCCGCATTCATCTTCTTTTTCAAACTCGGTGCCAGGGGGTTCGAAAACAAGGACACGGTCTGGTACGTGGAGATCGCCTGGGAGATGCTCCGGTCGGGAGACTGGATCGTGCCCCGGTTCAACACGGTCATCTTCACGGAAAAACCTATCCTTTTTATCTGGCTCGTCTCGATCGCCACACGGCTTACGGGAGCGCTCACCCCTTTCACCGCACGCCTCCCCTCTGCGCTGTCCGCAATGGGATGCACGTTCCTCACATGCTCGCTCGGCAAAAGGTTGTTCGGAGCGAGGGCAGGTCTCCTCTCCGGATTCATCCTCTGCACGAGTTACGCATTCGCCTGGGAGGCGCGCACCTGCATGGTGGACATACTCTTCACCTTTTTCGTGACTCTCTCCCTCTCCCTCTTCTACACCGGCCTGCGCGACGCAGGAGGGGGGAAATCACGCTTCCTGCTCGCCTACCTTGCCGTTGCACTGGCCGCCTTGACAAAGGGCCCGCTCGGAATCATACTCCCCGCGATGGTGATCTTCTGCTATCTCCTGTACCGCCGCGGCCTTCGCTCCCTGCGCGCGATGCTCATCCCGTGGGGAATAGTGCTCATCCTCGCGGTGCAGGCCGCATGGTACGTTCCCTTTCTCCTCCGCATCGGCCCCGAGGGACGGAGCTTCTTCTACGAGATGTATGTCTACAAAGAAAATCTCCTCCGCTTCGCCAGCGGCTTCGACCATTACGAACCGTTCTGGTTTTATATCCCCGCTCTCTTCTCACGCTTCCTCCCCTGGAGCCCGTTCCTGGTCCTGTACGCGTTAATGCCGCGTGCAAGATTGGCCGCCGGTCCCCCTCGCGACCGCGCATACCCCGCGATATGGTTCCTCAGCATCTTCGTATTCCTCACCATCAGCAGCGGAAAACACTCCCGGTACGCCCTCCCGCTCTACCCCGCCGCAGCGCTCCTCGTTGCGGATTTCTGGGACGGTCTGATGGATAATCGGAATTGGCGGTCTGCGTTTATCACTATCATAATTGCCTTCGCCGCGGGCTGGTCCTGCTACATAATCAGCCTTCCCACGCGCGAGGCGCGACGAGCCGAGGACCAGCGGCTCGCCGGCGAGCTGCTGCCGGCCGTGTACGATGCTCCGTTCGCCACGTACGGACTCTTCAGCCGCAGGCTGGCGCTCGGTTTTTTCATGGGGAAGCCGGTGATTTATATTGACCAGGAGTCGAAACTGTTAGATTATCTACGCTCCGAAGCGGAGGTGTTCTGCCTCCTGGAGACGGCCGACTACGAAAGACTGAAGGGACAGTTGCCGCCTCCTGCAATCCCCTCGGGTCACTATCGTTACAGGGATAACGATCTCATTCTGATTAAAAATAAATGAGCTTCCGAGACCTCAAAGTCATCCGAATGGATTGCGTTCATTTGGGGTATTATGAGCCTCAACTTTTAACGCTTTAACCGCGGATTAGCAACAGTAGTTAGGGACTAGTAGTTAGGGATTAGGGAAACTGAAAGGCGGTAGCTGGATATTAGTAGCCAGGTGCTAAGCATAATGACCCGGGAATATAGTATTCTCCCTACTACCTAACTACTAACCCCTAGCTACTATAAGATCTTTTATGAAGATCATTGTGATGGGGTACCACGACATCGGCCACGCGTGCCTGAAGAAGCTCCTGGATATGGGAGCCGATATCGCCGCGGTGG
Source organism: Candidatus Auribacterota bacterium (assembly GCA_026392015.1). Classification (GTDB taxonomy): domain Bacteria; phylum Auribacterota; class Tritonobacteria; order UBA1439; family UBA1439; genus JAPLCW01. The sequence goes on from JAPLCW010000026.1 coordinate 12,753, forward strand.
TCACCCATGCGGATAACCCGAAAGAAGAGATCTGGTTCAGCTCGGTGCGGGAACTCGCGTTCGAGTACTGCCTCCCCGTCTACCAGCCCGCCGATGCCAACGATCCCCGAATGATCGCCGCCGTTCGGCGCATCGCGCCCGACATTATCTTCTCCTTCTATTTCCGGCAAATGCTCGGAGGGGAGCTGCTCCAGATTCCCAAAGTCGGTGCCTTCAATCTCCACGGCTCTCTCCTTCCCCGCTACCGGGGCCGCTGTCCCGTCAACTGGGTCCTCGTGAAGGGGGAGAAGGAGACAGGGGTAACTCTCCACCGGATGGAGCTGAAGCCCGATCGCGGCGCGATTGTGGCCCAAAAGGCGGTTCCCATCAGTTTCAGGGACACCGCGCTCACCCTCTTCAGGAAAATGACGTCGTCCGCCGTGGATCTGATCGGCGAGGTGTATCCCCTGATGCTCAAGGGCGAGATACCCGAGATACCCCAGGACCACTCCGCAGCCTCCTACTTCGGAGGGCGCAGGGCCGAGGATGGGCGGATCGACTGGTCTCGCGGCGCGGTGGAGATCTACAATCTCATCAGGGCCGTCACGCACCCATATCCGGGGGCGTTCACTGAAGTCGGGGGGGAAAAGCTGCTCGTCTGGAGGGGAGAACCGGAGGAAACGGCTTCGCTCGCGGGAGATCCGGGGACTGTTCTCCCCGCCGGTCCGAATGGAGGGATCCCGGTTGCGACAGGGAATGGTGTCCTGCGCATCATGCGGGCTCAGTGGGAAGGCGGAGGGGAGAAGGATGCCGCCATGCTCGCGCACGAGAGTCGCATTGCGCCAGGGACGAGAGTGGGGTAAAATACAGCTTATTAAAACCGGTTCTTTTTCATTTTGTGAGGGTAAACCTTTTATCCCCTCCCCCTGAGAAGGGGGGAGGAACTTAAAAGGCCACCCACACAAAACAGAACTGAACCTCAATATCGGGAATGGAGGAACAATCTATGAAAGTACTTCTCACGGGAGGAGCCGGATTCCTCGGCTCGCACCTCGCAGATGCTTTTTTGAAGGACCGCCACGAAGTCTACATACTCGATACCGGATCGAGCCTGAAGATCAAACACCAGCTCGAGAATCCGAAGTTTCACTATATCCACGATTCCGTCTTCAACCTGGAGATGCTCGACTCGCTCATTATGAAATGCGACCTGATCTATCATATGGCCGCCGTGGTCGGCGTCGAGCACTACGTCGCGGACCCGTACGCGGTCCTCAACGTGAACATCAACGGAACCCAGAATGTCTTGCGCCTCGCGCACAAACACAACAAGAAGGTGGTCTTCACCTCCACCTCGGAAGTCTACGGCCGGAACCCCAAGGTGCCCTGGGATGAGGATGACGACAGGGTCCTCGGCTCGACAAGGATCGACCGGTGGTGCTACTCCACATCCAAGGGGGCCGGGGAGCACTTCTGTCACGCCTATAGAAAGATGGGGCTTCCGGTGGTGATCGTCCGCTATTTTAACGTCTACGGCCCGAGGCTGGACAAGATCGACGTGGGACGGGTCCTCACCATCTTCATCGGCCAGCTCCTGCGCAACGAACCGGTCACCGTGATCGGCGATGGCAGTCAGACGAGGTGCTTCACGTTTATTGATGAGGCAATCAGGGCGACCGTCGCCGCCGGCCTGAAACCGGAGGCCGAAGGGGGGATATTCAACATAGGGACGGACGTGGAAACTACGATCAAGGATCTTGCGCAGCTAATGATCAAGGTCTCGGGAGCGAAGTCCAAAATAAAGTTCGTTCCCAAGGAGTCGATCTACGGCGAGAGCTACGAGGATATCCAGCGCCGCGTCCCGAAGGTTGAGAAGATGAACCGGATCCTCGGCGTCAAGGCCGATACCCCGCTTGAAGAGGGACTCCGCCAGACCTGGGAGTGGTTCCGGGCATTCGCGCAGTAAAAAGGGGCCTGGCTGCTCTCGTGTGATCACGCAGATTCAGGGATGAACTCATCCGCAAATGCAACCCGAAATGGCGGATAACGAATTACAACGTTCACCTGATGGGTAGTATTTAATACGGAGTGTTTCTCGTCGCAGGGGCCTGATTTATCAAGCCCGCCAACGGGTCGGATGAATCCATCCCCTGCGACATCCGCCTTTCGGGTGCAAAGCCCATCTTGATAAAAATCCGGGAGTGTGAAAATCAGCCCATCCCTTTTCTTAAACATGAGATCACCTATCCTCGGCATTAAGATTGACGTCGATACCTACCGCGGGATGAGAGAGGGCGTCCCAGCCCTCATCCGCATCCTCGCCGCGCATAAAATTCGCGCGAGCTTCTTCGTTTCAATGGGGCCGGATAACTCGGGGAAGGCGGTCCTGCGCTTTTTCACCAAACGCGGCTTTCTCAAAAAGATGCTCCGCTCGAATGCCGTAGGGATGTACGGTATCCGCACGGCACTCTCCGGGACGCTCCTCCCCGCGCGGCAGATCGCCCGATCCTTCCCCGAGCTTTTCCGGGAACTCATCGCGCAGGGACACGAGGTAGGAATCCACGGGTTCGACCACGTCCGCTGGCACGACCGCCTCTCCCGGATGAGCTACGAAGAGACCGCAAAAGAAATAGGGAAGGCGTCGAGGATCTACACAGAGCTCGTGGGCTGGGACGCGGAATGCTCCGCGGCGCCGGGATGGACATGCTCCCCGCACCAGCTCGCGATACAGGACGCCACGGGGATGATCTACCACAGCGATAGCAGAGGAACGCGCCCTTTCTTCCCCATTATGAACGGCAAAAGATACCGCCATCTCCAGATCCCCACCACGCTCCCCACGCTCGATGAACTGCTTGGCTCGGACACATTCCACGGAGCGGACGACCTCACGCGCTACTATCTGGATAGAATAGCCGTCCCCTCGTTACATATTATCACGATACACGCCGAGGCGGAGGGAATGGCGTGGGTGAAATGGTTTGATGCATTACTGGGCGTGCTCCAGGGAAAAGGAGTACAATTCATGCGCATCCGAGAGATTGCGGAAGATTCCCTCGCCGATCCCGACCGCGTCTCCCACTGCGAACTTCTAATGGGAAATCTCCCCGGCCGCGCCGGCCTCGTGGCAATCCAGCAAATCCAGGAGCCTACTCGAAGAGTGGAATATTGATGTAGACGTTGTAGCTAACATTCTGCACGTAAGCCAGTTATAAAGTAATTCGTACGTTCCTATATTTTGGAAATAATTGCCCGCCTAATTCGCATAGTCAAATAGACACTGTAGCTAATCTACTGCATACAAGATAGTTGGACCATTATTCGCACCTCACTACATTTTTTTGTGGAATAATTTTCCCTGTTGCCTCGTCTACTATATGTGGGAGGTGATATCATGCCAGCACGCACGAGAAGGAATAAATTGAAGGGCTCTCTTGTCTTCCATGCCTCTAATAGGAGCTGCAATGATATGGTTATTTTTCACGGAGAGGACGATTGCAGACATTTTGTTAATCTTCTTTCAGCCTATTGCGAGCGATTTTGCATAGCGATTTATCACTGGGTAATAATGCCCTCTCACTTTCGCATAGCATTCGAAATCGCTGACCCCAGAGAAACATCCTGCTTCATGGCAGGATTAAACAGGGCTTACACACATTATCACCACAACCACCATGGCAGCACGGGGTATTTATGGCAGGGAAGATTTGCGCTTCAGCCGATACAAAAAGAGAACTACCTTCTCTCATGCGGAAGATACATAGAACGAAATCCTGTACGGGCGAATCTCGTTCAGGAAGCTCATGAATATCACTATAGCAGCGCAAAATTCTATTGTTTTGGCATACGCGATATCATCACTCGTGAGAATCCGATGTTCGAAAAATTCGGAATTGATATAGGAAAGAGGAATGAAAATTACAGAAAATTCTTGTGCTATTCCAATCCCGAGGAAGAGAAGCTATTCGGAAACAGCGCGACACCCCTCGGTGATGTATATTTTACAAAACGGCTTTGGTGTATTAATGGCCGCTATATGCCTCAAGGAAGAGGAAGAGCTCCAGGTACGAATAATCGTATAATATCCTCCAGAGGAGTATGTTAGATACAACGTCTACTATTGCCTATCATTGTTGACTGTACCAAATTGGAACAGTGCTGTTCGGAAATCGAACAGTTGGGGCTCTTTGGTCTTTCCTGCCGCATTGAAAGCGTGACTATATAAGATTCGTAATCCATTTAACTTGAATATGTTGCATCTATATTGCATTTTATATTTCTCAGAATGTGTTTTTGGCATGGAACTTGCTTGTCTAAGGTACTGTAGATGGGTTCAGTGCTATCCCACATATCATGGTCAAAATATGCAAAAATAGGGGGAGAAAGCATGCTTCCAGATAATATGCTCGGAACAAGTGAGTCAACGAAATTTCAAAGGAAAACTTTTAACATTACCTTTCCACCATTCAACCGGAGGTTAATATGAAGCGATTCCCGTTCCCGCTGGTTGTCATTCTTGCCGCTCTTTTTTGTTTTCAAGATTCGTATGCCCAACCTGCCGCCACTGCATGGTCGATGTTTAAAAGCAACGCCCGGCGCACGGGACCAAGTGCGGTTGAAGTCTCACACAGCGATACTCTGGTCTGGAGTTCTACCCCGACGATCACCCCTACTCCTGTAGCCCTTACCTGGGTCTATATAGGGGATGCAGGGAATTCAGATGATGATACCGGATATGGGGGAGTAAACTACGGTTACTACATTGCCAAATATGAGATTACGTATTCCCAATACTGCGAATTCCTGAATGCTGTTGCAGCTACCGACTCCCATGGCCTCTATGACGAAAACATGGGCTCCCTGTATGGTCCCTGGTGTGGTATCACCCGCTCAGGCTCTAACGAGAATTATACTTATAGTGTAATTCCCGGCCGAGGGGATAGACCTGTTTGCTGGGTCGATTGGTATGATGCAGCAAGATTTTGTAATTGGCTTCATAATGGAAAGGAAAGTGGCTGTACAGAGAACGGAGCCTATAATTTTGCAGATGGTGACTCGAAAGATCCCAGGGGATATGATGATGACCTTGCGAATGACCCGGTTACTCATGAACCTGGCGCCTTGTTCTGGATCCCGACGGCAAATGAATGGTACAAGGCAGCCTACTACTCGCCCGCAGGAACTTATTACGACTATCCAACGGGCTCTGATATGAAGCCAATCGCAGAAGCTCCACCCGGAGGTCAAAATTCCGCAAATTGGCTACGTGAGGATGAGCCAGTGTACGGTCCACCCGGAACAGAAGATGTGGGCTCATACATTAATTCTCCTTCTCCTTATGGAACCTATGATCAATGCGCTAACATTGATGAATTTATAGAAGATAAAGGCGTTGACGGGACTAGAATAGCCGTGGGGTGCGGCTGGGATTCCGGATGCGCAGCGTATGCGAATGCTTATTGGGAAGACTATCCATATGGAGGTTCTCCATGGGGAGGGGGCGTAGAACTCGGTTTCCGTGTTGCAAGTTCCATCGGATACATCCCTGCGCCGACGCCCAACTACATCAACCTCTCGGTGAGCCCGGCATCAATATCTCCAGGCGGCCTGATCACGCTCTCCTACTCGTGCGATTTCTCCATGGTTGACTACAGGAACCGGCAGTTCGACGTCTACCTCGCTGCCGTAAGAAGCCCGATCGTCCCCGATGCGCCCTCGTCCGTGGCTGACGTCCTCGCCGGCTCTGAAATCTATATCTTCAGTCCCAACATGAGTGGAGCCTACCTCTATAAGGGAATGGTCGACCAGCCGACGTTCAGCAAAGTCACTATCCCGCCCGTTTCCACATCCGGGAATCTTATGCTGACCGCCCCTCCGGTGTCCGGCTTCTCGGCGAACTGGGCATTTGCGGTTGCCCTATTCTATTCTCAAGCCGGGCCCGTGCGTTCCGATCTGCCGATGGAAAACTCAAATCTCTTCAAACTACACTGAGAGATTAAAAGTTATCCACCGCCATAGAACACACTTATTACCCGGGGCACAAACATCTGGCTCATGAAGGATTATTGTGAATGTTTATGTATAGATGTAATATGCAACTGCTTGATAAAGAAAAAGATATCGCTGATAATGCCCTGCATATACCCTCTCCCCTCTGAAGGGGAGAGCTCTGGTGAGGGGTGTTCACTACGGTTGCAAGTTTAAGCTATAAGGTGGAAATTTCATATACATTACACTTTACACTATTAGCTGTGGTACACACCCCCCATGACCGCCTTCGCGGGATAAGCTGAAAAGAGACAAGGCAGGAAACTGTGATAACTTCCCGCTGACTGCCAGCTCCATGGCGTCTTCCTAAATGTTCAAAATCGAAACAGTACTGTCTATAATCCGAACAATTTAGGCTTTTGGGCCTTACTTGTCAGATTTAGAGCGTGATTATATTAAATCCATAATAGTTTTAATTTGAATAAGTTACATCTTATTTTCATTTTTATTTCCCGGAACCTAGTATTGGCATGAAACTTGCTTGCATAATGTGCTGTTGGGCCAAGGCATCGGTATTCCATTACTCAAATTATAGACAGTCCGATCTGAATGCGGAGTATTTCTGATATCCAAATATACAACAGATCGGTAAACATATAGGTCATAACTGAACTGCTGTTTATTACGAGACAGCCAACCAAGGGAGGAGACATGAAAAGAAACATCTCGATTGCAATGCTTTTCACAGCGGCGATATTCCTCGCCATCTTTTGTTTTGATAGCGGCTGGGCACAGCCAGATCCGAACTCGCCGTGGCCGATGTTTCATCACGATGGAAGACATACGGGACTGAGTAGCTCTGCCGGCCCCGCAACTTCTGTACTGCTCTGGAGCTATTGCACAGAGGAAAATTGGGCTGAATCCTCTCCCGTAATTGGGAGCGATGGAATGACATATATCGGCGTTGGCGCAAGGCTGTATGCATTCAACCCAAACGGTTCGCTCAGTTGGAGCTATCTGACTGAAGGAAATCTAGAGGGCTCTCCCGCCCTCGGGAATGCCGGGTCCATATATGTCGGTATTTCCGGAAGCGATACAAAAGGCTGGTATACGGCTTTCAATACCGCGGGCGCATTTCAATGGAGTTATTTGGCAGACAACTCTTACGTCGACACATCTTTTAACATCGGGGCTGACGGAAGCCTCTACGTGGGATCGGGAGAATACGATGGGCATATTTACGCGCTTAACCCATCCGGATCACTAAAATGGAGCTATCAGACTTATGGCGAAGCGTATTCCGTTCCGGCAATAGGCGCACAGGGGGAAATATATTTTGGCTCCAATTATCTTTATTCTTTCAGTCCGAACGGAGCGCTAAACTGGTCGTCTGAAAAGCTGGATACCGGATGGTCATCCCCCACTCTGGGGCGCAACAGTGAAATATACATAGGCTCGTATGATAACCTCTATGCCTTCAATCCGAATGGATCTCTTGACGGGAGCTACCCGGGGAGCTTTTTCCATTCCCAGCCTGTCTTGGGGAACGGTGGAAGAATTTATGTCAATGCCGACGATAATAATCTCTACGCGCTCAACACGGATAGCTCTCTCTACTGGAGCTACGATGCCGGACAGTTGGAAGGATTAGCCGCGTCTTCCCCCGCCGTGGGGAGCGACGGCGAATTATATATCGCCTCCGATAATCTCTATGCCCTCGCGTCAACCGGATCGCTGAATTGGAGTTATGCTGCGTCGAGTAAGAAATCCTCCCCGGCCCTGGGCGGCAATGGCAGGTTATATATGCAAGGCACAAATACCTTTTATTGTCTTGGTCAGGAAACACCGCCTGCCTTCATGGGCGTGCCGAGCAGCTCGTCTCCCTCGGTGGGCGAGCGGTTCACCTTCGACGTGGTGTGCCAGCCGATGAGCAGAAGCTTCGACGCCTACGGGGCAGTCATCACGCCTGACGGCACGATCTTCTCCTTCAATCTCGCGAACCCCATGGCGCTCCGCGCCGGCCTCCAATCCCTCGCCCTGTCCGTTCCGGGGATCCCGACCACCGTTCAGCGCACATTATTTGTCGCGCCATCCATCCCACAGACCGCGCAGGGAAAGACCTTCACATTCATCATGGGCTTCGTTCCGCCGGGGGCGGCGCCACGCGTGGAAAACGTCATCTCCGGATATCTCTGGAACGGGTCGGTGAGCGTCAGATAATAGACGCTCCGGGGGAGCACTACAGATTCATGGGGAAGAAGCTGCGCTTAATCCAGCTCATGGATATCTTTGATCACATACCATGTCACCAGGGCGGTGACCTCCGCGAGCTTTGACCCCTCCTCGGACTTAACCATCAGCAAGCGGTAGTGCCGGCACACCGATTCCAGGCGGCGGATTATTTTCCTCACCGAGTTCTTGTTGGAGTGCATGATCCAGCGCGCCACACCCTCTGCGATCGCCTCTCGGAAGCGTCTGAGAAAATCAGCCACGGGAAGATGGTACTCTCTTGGGCGCGCGCGGCGCAGGAATATCTGTCCCAGATCCTCGATGTAGTTTTTCATCTCGCCGTCGCTCAGCGCCGCGACTGCCTGCACATCGTACAATCCCGCGAGCGTGCGCCTCTCCTTTTTCGCCGGCCTGTCGTAGGCGATCTTCCGAAGGAGCGGGCGCGTATGCGCGATCCCCTTCATGACGATATCGACGTAGATGAGTTTTTCAATAGCGTCCCAACCGCGATACTGTTTCCTCCAGTTGATCCCCGGGGTGATCCAGACCGCAAACGATTCCGCCCAGTCATCGTCCGGATGACGTTGCGCGTAAACCAGATCAAGGTGCTGGACATGCTTCTTGCTCCATGGCTGGCTCCCGTATGTCTTCGGGTAACGCTTGCTGAAATCGCCGAATATGGATTTCCAATCACGGCGTGCGTGGAGCTTGTAGGCATAGTTGATCGCGTGGCCGGTTTCATGCCTGAGGATTTTCATAATCTCCTCTCTCCCCTCCACGTCGGCGTAATATTCCTCGTGCAATCTCATCAACTCCCGGTTCGCGAGGTAAAAGGGAATCTCCACACAGATGGTTTCGTTGACGCATCCCCACCCATCGTCAATGTCGGCGCCGAGATAATAGCGCGGGCGGAATCCGATATTCTTCTTCTTGAGCTCCTCGTAGTGATCGAGTATGCATTCCCGCAACACGCCTTCGATCTTGAGAGGGAGATTGCACACACGAGTGCTGAGGAGCTCGTATCGCTTTATCTCCTCGATTGATTTTTTAATGCTCTTTGCCGTCATAAAATCGTCGTCACTTGGAATTTGGGGTTTAGGATTTGGGATTTATTATATATTCTTTATTCCCCGAGCGCCACTCTTTAATAAATACATAATACCCTGATATGGAAGCAGTTAAGGAAACGTAGCCTTTCATCCTGTACGTCATCGTCACCCTCTTCAGCGCGAAGAGGTCTCCATCAGGCCAGAGCCTGCCCGGTGAATTGCAGCACGCCCCACGATAACCGGCCTCCTCTACAAGGTCCCGTACCGGCCTGTTTAAGAAACCGTACGGATAACAGAAGAATGTGACCTCCTCGCCGAGGCCGTCTTCGAGGGCTTTCTTGGAGTCCACAATCTCACTCCGCGCCGCGCGGGGGGAAATTTCGGTGAGGTGAGGGTGGCTCACCGTGTGCGCTCCGAAACGGATCCCTCCCTTTCTCATCTCCCTGATCTCCTGCCAACCAAGGTAGTCTTTCAACCCTATCCGCCCCGAAACGAGGAAGATCGTCACCGGGAACCCATAGCGTTGCAGGATCGGGAAGGCGCGCTCATAATTATCTCTCCACCCATCGTCGAAGGTGATCGACACCGACTTCCTCGATATACGTCCCCCGCCTCGGATCTGTTCGGCCAGAGAATCGAGGCCGATCACCTCGCGACCGGTCTCCCTGAGAAATCTGAACTGCCGGTCGAAGAGCGAGGGGTCGAGGTACGACCGGGACCTCCTCCCTATGCTCCCCAGATGATGGTAGAGCAGAATTGGAACGAGCCTCGCAGGCAGGTAGCGCATTGTATATTCCTTTTCTTTGCAGCTTTCACCATTGAGAACACGGCCACAAAGATGAACGGCAAATGACAAAATCCAAATGACACAACAAATCCTAATGAAAATATTTAAATATCCGCTTCTCTTCCACTTTGTGTGGGTAAATAACCCTTTCCCCTCCCCCTTCGAAGGGGGAGGGTGAGGGTGGGGATGTCTTTTTGTAGCAAGTATATGGTATCTATCTGGTCACGTGACATTGGTGTTCGGAGGTAAATGCATCACCCCCCTCCTAACCTCCCCCTTTCACAGGGGGGAGGGAATAGAGAAAGCAGCCCACACATAACGCAAGAGGACCAAATGTCTAATCCTTATATGTTTTGTCATGTGTCATTTGCCATTTGTCATTAATGCTCATTTTGCCAGGGTTTGCTTTGTGGCTATATGTGAATAACCCCGGATTCCTCCACAGCCCGTAGCCCTTCCCATATTCCATTAAATCTCATACCGATCTCACACTCCGCCTTTCGGTTATCGAGCGAGGTGTCGCACGGCCGCGGCATGAGTCTCTCGAGATCGCGCATCCGGACGGGCTGGAGCAGTCTCTTGGAAAATTCGTGCATCTCCGCCAATCGGATCCCGAATTCATAACGGCTCACTCTCTCCGGGCCGGCGAAATGGTAAATTCCCTTGATATGAATATCTTCAATTATTTTCTTTACCGCGAGGCAGACGTCCCCCACATAGAGTGGTGTTCGGAACTGATCAACGAAGAGAGGGACGGACTCACCCATTTTCAGCCTCTGTAACATCCAGGCGAGAAAGGAACCGTAGCCGCCCTCTCCTCTCCCGTACATGAGGGCTAGTCGCGCGATCACCGCGCCGGGGAGTGCGGCGAGGGCCCCACGCTCTCCCTCGAGTTTGGTCTCCCCATAGTGGTTGATCGGCCTCGGGGCGTCCTCCTCGGTGTACATTCCTTTTTCTCCATCGAATACCATATCTGTTGAAAAGTATATCAGGCGGGATCCTGTCTCGGCCGCGAGCCGTGCTATCCGCTGCGTACCCTCAGTATTCACCCGCGAAGCCTTTTCCCTCTCTCTTTCACACAGATCCACGTCAATACGAGCCGCGGCGTGCAGCACGACTTCAGGTGAGGCCTTCTCCATCAGCGTCGTGACATCATGTTCCGAAGATACATCGGCCTTCTCGAGCCTGCACCCCTCAATGCGGATGGAATGCTCATGGTACGTCCCCCAAACCTCATTCCCCGCACTGAGCGCTCTCGCGAGATTCCATCCAAGGAACCCGCTCGCCCCCGTAATCAATATTCTACGCATAAAAAAATCTATCCGCTGCCTCGGTTTAAGCGGGGCAAACCACACAAATCAGTAGTTAATAGTTAGTAGTTAGTAGTCAGGAAAACTGCGTAATTCTATTAAGAAACAATAGACAAATTATATATTCGTTCAATTCGTGTCATTCGTGGTTAAGTCAAAATATTCTCTTTACGACTGACCCGCTGCAAATCTGCGGCAATCCCGCTTTGATCCATACTACCGAATATCCTATAATGAGCGCAAGGCATGAGAGCCTGGATTTTCCCAATTTGCATAAACTAAATCAAATTTTCACCACAGAGGCACGGAGAGCACGGAGAGAAATAGTTAACCTAACAAATTCTATTGCAGCGTGATACGTCATCTCCGCGTCCTCCGCGCCTCCGTGGTGGGTTCTGCAATAAAGCATATGAAAAAACCAAAGCTGCTTCTCCATATATGCTGTGCGCCGTGTTCCACACACGTCCTCACACTCCTTTCTGAGACATACGACACGACAGGCTATTTTTTTAATCCTAACATCCACCCCCGCAGTGAGTACCAACTTCGCATCCGGACCACTGAACGTCACTTCGTCGAGAGAGGCATTCCGCTCATCACCCCGGAGTACCAGCCTCGGGAATGGTTTTCCCGGATCAAGGGCACAGAAGGGGAACGGGAGGGGGGAGCCCGGTGCGCAATCTGCTTCCGTATGAGACTTGAAGAGACAGCCCGCGCCGCCGCGGCGCTTCAATTCGATCTCTTCGGAACAACACTCTCCATCAGCCCTCACAAGGATGCCCGGCTCATCAATCAAATAGGGAAGGAGGCGGGCATCTCCTTCCGAATTCTATTTTATGAAGCGGACTTCAAAAAAGCGGGAGGCTATAGCGAGAGTTGCCGCATGAGCAAGAGCCTCGGTCTGTACCGTCAGAACTACTGCGGATGCATCTTCAGCAAGAAGGCACGCGAGATTCAGAGATAGACCACTGCGCGGGGGAACTGCCCGTCCTCCCTCCCCTTCTCTCCACTGTCAATCCGCCTTCTTGTTGAAATAGTGGCTGACGTCTGGAACAGCCTTCAGAACATGAGGAACGACGTAGATCCGCGCTCCCTGCTGCAGTGCGATCGCGAGGCAGTCGCTCGGACGAGCGTCAATCTCCACGATTCTCTTCGCCTCCCCATCGCAATCGGTGAGAAACAGGCGCGCGAAGAATGTGTTGTCACGCAGATCGTTGATCACCACCTTGTCCACTTTAATCTCCAGCCCCTCGAGAATATTTCCGATGAGATCGTGTGTGAGGGGGCGCGGCTTCTCGGCTTTTTTCAGAAACATGTAGATCGCAGCGCCGACGTCCTGGTCCACGTAGATCACAAACGTCTTCTTCCCGTTCTGGAGGAAGATCGCAAATCCCCCCCCCGCCGGGGCCACGTTACGGATGCTTACCTCAATGAGACCGTTGTGCATATTATGAAAATCCCAAATCCCAAATCCCAAATCCCAAATTATGCGGGTTCCCTACGGAGATTGCGGATCCAATTTTATTCATTACCGCAGATAGAGAAATGCTTTGTGGATTCACTAATCCAGCAGATCTCTTCCACTTCGCGAAAAATGTATAATAGGAATTCACTTTTTGCCCTTGGAAGTTGGGATTTGGGATTTGGGATTTGGGATTTCACTAAACGCCTTCTCCACCGCTTCTTCAGGCGTCTTTGCGAAGATCATCTTCGTCTCCCGGGCGTCGATCCTCGCGACATCCCAGGTTCCCAGACCGACGATCGGCACGCCCAGGTTGAGGGCATATGCAATCTCGGAGAGAGTTCCGTACGACCCTCCGATCGCGATGAGCGCCTGCGCGCTGCGCACAATGACGATATTCCGCGCATACCCCATCCCCGTGACGATCGGGATATCGATGTACGGGTTCGCGCATGCCGGCTGATCTCCAGGGAGCACGCCGACCGTAATACCGCCCTCCTCTTGTGCTCCTCGCGCTGCTTCCTCCATGACGCCGCTGAGGCCTCCGCAGATCAGAATGCCACCGCGCCGCGCAATCAGCTTTCCGACCGCGTATGCGTTCCGCGCGGAGGTCCGGTCGGGCTTTGAGGCTCCGACAACCCCTATCCTCGCCTTCATTTCTTTTCTATTCACAACGGTTCCTCTCGCCACGCGCGACACGACAACCGCAGTTGGAGAGCCCTGAACAAGTATTTGAGGAGCGTTGTTACGCTCAGTTTTGAAGAACCGGCTTTACGATTCTTGAATACGATGGGGACCTCGACAATGCGCATCCCCTTCCGTGTGCAATAGAAAAGCGTCTCCGCGATAATAAACGGGTCGCGCGCTTTGATTCTCTCCTTGAGAAGCGCCTCGAGAGCCTCCCTACGGAAACAGCGATAGCCCGATGCGGGGTCGTGAACAGAGAGTCCGAGAACCCAGCGGAGGTACCCCCTTGCGAGCGCGCTCATAAGGCGCCGGGCAATCCCACGATCCTCATCCCTTCCTCCCGAAACATAGCGCGAACCGATCACGAGATCGGCCGAGGATGATGCATCGATGAGTACGGGAAGAGAGACCGGATCGTGCGAAAAATCCGCATCCATCTCAACGACCCGATCCGCCCCGAGCGAGAGGGCGCGTCTGAACCCCTCGATTCCGGCAAGACCGCGGCCCCTGTCCGTCGTCCTTCGGAGAAGGTGCACCTTCCCATTCCTCTTCGCCTCATTCTCCACGAGCCTCCATGTCCCGTCAGGGGAGTCATCGTCAACAATGAGAACCTCCGGATGTGCGGATACATTTAGAATCTCGCGGATCAACGGGATGATGTTCTCCGCCTCATTGTACGTAGGGACCACCACAACAGTCTTCATAAGGAGAGCGACGCGTTGTCTCTCAATGCCTTACTCCTCGCGGCCGAAAAGCTCACTCACGGCCTTGAGCGCCATCTCCGGGCTGATACTCTCCATGCATGAGGGGCCGCGACCGCACTCACGGAGGTAACAGCACGTGCACTCCACATCGGGAACAATCTTCACTCCTCTCCCGTAAACGTCGATCTCGGCGGCTGAGCTGGGACCAAACAACGTGACAACCTTCTTCCCCAGACCGAGTGCGACGTGGAGCCCCAGGCTATCACTTACCACAAGCAGGTCACACAAGTCGACCAGCGCCATGAACTCCCTCAACGTATTGTGTGTGCCGGTATCAATTATCCCTTCCCCAACGGCATCTTTGATCTTTTTGTTACGTTCCGCCTCTCCCTCTCCTCCGAACAGCAGCACTCGATACTTACGGTTTTTAAGGAGTCCCCGTATGAATTCAACACATTGGCGGATCGGCCATTGTTTCATTGCCCATCGCCTCCCGCTGCCAGTGTTAATCCCGATAACCCTGATCCCGGAAGCGGTCCTTGCGCTCCCCATCGGCAGCCCATGTTTCTCTGAAAATTTCCGGGCGAATGCCTTCTCGTCATCCGTGAGCCTCACCACGATCTCCTGAGGAAGTCCTTTCAAGCCGCATATTTCCATAAGGATGTCCTGATATGTTCTCTTGTTCTTCCTCTTGAGGTCGTCGAAGAGCCCCATTAAAAACCAGTCATTCGCTTCCGCATTGTACGGGAATACCCGGCCGCTCGGATCCAAACCGAACCCCTTCCTCTCAACCGCTTTCGCAAGGCTCGCGAGCGCAGCGCTCTTGGGGGACGAATCGAGGCCGAAAACGGCGTCAAAACGCTCCGTGGTAAGAACGGCAAGGGCATCCGGTCCGTACGCAACAACCCGGTCAATAGAGGGAATATTCTGGAGCAAAGGAAAGGCCTCAGGCATCGTAATCCACGTAACCCTGGCCCGGGGATATTTCTCCTTTATGCCGGAGAGGATGCAGGTCGTGCGCAGAACATCCCCGAGCGCGTCAAGCTTGACGATCAATATGCGCCCTCTCACCTGATCATAGTATGGACAGGTGGCGCAGTGCACCCCCTTTGCCTTATGCAGCGCGCAAGGCCTGTCCCAACGCATATGGCGGCAATCGGCTTTTATTCTTTCCATAGGCAGCCATTTTATCATCCTGTGCCCTCCAGATGCATGATAAAATGTGCATCCAAAGAGCTAATCTCTCCCTGACATGGTTAATTTCCGATGGCATGTCATGGATCAATTACAGGGGGAATGGCTCTTTTCCCTATATAGGGGGGCTTTAATGCCGCTCTGCATCCATATGGGGATGCGATGGGATTGATCTCGCAGGACTTTCCCCGTTTTTCCCGGACGAGAATATGTACTAGCCTTATGGAGAAGAAAATGCTGCTTTCGGCAACTGATAGCGCATAATCAGGCTAGGAATTGTATTCTTGTCATGCCTGCGGAAGCAGACACCCAGGCTGGAAATCGCAACACACACTAGGAGAATGGATTCACACTGGAGTTTACCCTCGTAAAAACGGGGGTGGGAATGACAACTTAATAGTGAGGAAAGTCCACGATGTAAGGCATCAGTTATACAGGGGTATATAGACCACGGATGAACACGGATTGTCTCACGTTATTCAATTATGGCAGGGGCATCTTGCCTCGATTATCGCGGCGGGAAGCCGCTCCCAAAGTGTTTATCCGTGGCTATAGTAGAATCTATGTGTCCGAACAAAGTCAGCAGACCCCAGTAAAATTGAGGCATTACTCCACGATGGATTTCCCAGGAGATTCCCCAAAATATTGAGCTCTGAATTCATTACTGTCTAATTACCAGACAGATACAAAATTCAGCATCTGTACTACTCCCAGTTTGGAAAAAGAAGAGATCTTCTATTTCACCGCGGAGACGCGGAGGACGCAGAGATGATAGATCATGCAGAGAGCCAGGCTAGTATGAATTATTTTTTGCGATCGCTCTTTGCGTGCTCTGCGCCTCTGCGGTGAGCTATTAATCTTTTGAAAATAACGGGGAAAGTCCTGTGCCTGTTGGATTTCCGGCCTGTTGGATTTCCGGCCAAACTGGGTACATGGTGAACCGGTTGAGAAGAAAGAGCGGCATCCAGATCGAGGACAGGGAGGCATAGGGTTCTAGGGTTAAGAGAAGGTGCTTTTTCGGTCAAAAGATCGAGAGGAGACTTGTAGTTGCGGGAT
>JAPLCW010000094.1 GCA_026392015.1 Candidatus Auribacterota bacterium
CGGAACCTCGAAGAATCGGCTTCTAAAAGGATAGCCCCTTTCTCTCGATTGAACACAGCGGCCACTTCCACCCTCCCAGTGCTTCCTGTACCCAGGCAATCTCAATCGCTGCTTTCTCTCCCCCCGGTCGAGTGGCTCCGCGTCGGTGGCCTGCCGGGGCATAAGAAGCCCCGGCACAGGGCGAGACGGCGGTGGTCGACAGGCCTCTTGCCGGAGGACCCAATCCCTCATACTACGCGAGAAAAAACATTAGGCCCATCTTCTTAGTTATGCAAATTCAGCATATTTATGACATACTACGCATATTTTTGTTGCTGTTCAGGGAATGTCGGCTTGTCATATCTATTCATCAACGAGCAAAATTATTAGTAACCGCCCTCGCCTACTCATTGAAGACTTGCTCCCTGTCGCCGCCATTCGGCGTCGAGTGCATGCGCGAACGGGGTAGTGCGAACGCCCTCGCGCCGCACACCTACCTCCACGTCTGGTGGGCACGCCGGCCGCTCACGGTGTCCCGCTCCGCCGCCATCGGTTGACATCACGCACTGCGATATATTTGATAGACCGATAAAGTCATTCCTTGGGAAATTTGTAATAATAAGTTCTCCCCCGGATTTAGCAAAAGATTAAGTAAAACATGGTTTGTCCGGCTTCGATAAACATGCCATAATCATCCGGCAAAGAGGGGCGTTACCAGTTGATTTGGTCTGGGTGGCTCTTGTATCGAGAGGGAAGATTCGACCTGACGGCCTGGAAGTTGCGAGCAGACAATAGGCAATGCAAACGAATCTATCGAATATATCTGAAACATTTCAGTCAATAGTAGAGGTCTGACCCTGGATTTTTCGCACAAGTTTAGGGCGGGATACGACTAAAACTTAACGATTTTGGAGGGTTTATAACATGTTTTCTAACGGCCCGATTACAGACGCAATGAAGTTACCTAACGGCGCACGGTTTTTCCGATGCGCATTGCAGGTTAATCCCTTTGCCTACGTGCAACGCCATTCCAAAAAAATGGCATTTACAAATGAGGCTGACTACAATGCCTCCATTGTGACCGCGTTGACCAATCAAGGTGTTGAGGTAATCGCCATCACCGATCACCAGCGGGCAAGCACCGCCGAGGGCTTAGCACAGGCCGCGAAAAAAGTTGGGATCATTGTTTTCCCCGGTGCCGAACTGGAAACAAAGGAGGGAGCTCACTTCCTTTGCTTGTTCGATCCGACAACATCTGCCGCAAAGGTGACCGGTATACTCGGGGATTGCGGTATTCACGACCAGAATCGTCCGCCTGCCACCATCAAATATGACGTTAATGAGTTACTTGTGAAGGCCAAGGATTTCAATTGCCAATTTGTCGCCGCTCATGTTGCGTCAGAAAAGGGTATCTTGAGAGTCTTGGACAATCAAGTCAGAGCTAGTACGTGGAAAAACCCTATGCTGATGGCTTGCTCGCTCCCTGGCCCCATCTCGGAAGCGCCGGATAATCTGCGGCCCATTCTGGAGAATAAAAACGCCCACTACCATCGTGACAGACCTATAGCGGTTTTAAACGTCCAAGATCTTTCAAGCCCCGAAGATCTTGCCAAATCCGGCGCAACATGCTGGATCAAAATGTCAGATGTCTCAATTCAAGGACTTCGTCAAGCATTCCTTGACCCCTCATCGCGCATTCGTTTGGCCAGCGATCCAGCGGTACTGGAAGAGCACAGCGAATTTGTTGCGCTTTCGTGGCAGGGCGGTTTTCTCGACGGTGCAAGTGTTCATTTTAATGAGAACTTAAACGTTCTCATTGGAGGACGAGGGACGGGAAAGTCCACTATCGTTGAAAGCATCCGTTACGTTCTCGGGCTTAATCCGATAGGCGAAGAAGCTGGTGTGGCGCATGAGGGTATTGTGAGAAATGTGCTCCGTAGTGGAACGAAAATATCGTTGCTTGTGTGCGTTCGTAAACCGGCTCCGGCCTATTACCTGCTCGAACGAACTATCCCCAATCCGTCCGTTGTTCGCGACGAAGCCGGGGAAGTCCTCTCTCTAACTCCGCTCGATGTTCTTTCTCGGGTGGAAGTCTATGGACAGCACGAAATATCAGAACTTGCAAAAAGTCCGGAACGGAGAACACGCTTGCTTGACCGTTTCATTGATGACGATCCATCCCTAATCAAGCGAAAAAACGATTTAAAGCGTTCACTCGATAAATCCAAGGCAAGGATCCTCGAAGTGATTAAAGAAAAGTCGATCATTGAAGAGCGTCTCAATCAACTTCCCGCAATAGAGGCAACGCTTGTCCGCTATCAGAAACTTGGTCTCGAAGAGAAACTGAAGGAGCAGAATTTGCTCCTCAAAGAGGACCGGGTCTTGAGAACGGCAGCCGAACGGGTCGCTCCACTTAAAGATATCCTTGAACAATTAGACAGAGCATTACCGATTGACCGGGCGTTTCTTTCCTCAAAGGCACTTGATGATTTGCCAGGCAAGTCAATCCTTGTCGGACTTGATGCTGTAATCGAATCCTTCTCAAAACAGGTTGAGACTACCGCGTTAGTAATAAAGGCCGCTATTGACAAGGCGGAATCAGGCATTGGAACGGTAAGGAAGCAATGGGATGTTCGTAAGCAAAATGTGGAAAAGGCATACGAGTTGATCCTGAGGGAACTTCAGAAGACCAAGGTTGATGGCGCGGAATTCATTAGGTTACGCAAACAGATCGAAGAAATGCGACCACTTAAAGAGCGACTTGCCTGTCTGGATCGCGAGTTGATAGATCGGGAGAACGAACGCCGAAGCCTTGTTGTGGAATGGGAGGACGCCAAGGCAGCTGAATTCAGGCAACTTGAGAAAGCGGCCAAGAAAGTTACGCGCAAGCTAGATAATCGGGTCTTAGTTGAAGTTGTGCGTGCAGGGAACCGTGCACCGTTGACTGATTTCCTCGATGACCGTATCGGAGGTCGATTGGCTCAGACGAGAACCGCCATCACGCAACAACCCGATCTTTCAATCATTAACTTCGTTGAGACGTGCCGGCAGGGCCGCGACGCAATCCTAAAGGAGTACGCGATCCCGAGTCTTCAGGCTGAGCGTCTAGCTACATTGCCCAGGGAGATTCTTCTGGAACTGGAGGCAATTGAGTTGCCGGCCACTACCTCAATTAAACTAAATGTTGCACCCGACAGCCAGCCTGCTCAATGGCAGACATTAGAGGAACTCTCGACAGGCCAGAAGGCAACCGCACTCCTGCTCTTGCTCTTACTGGAATCACAATCGCCGCTAGTTGTTGATCAACCGGAAGATGACTTGGATAACCGATTCATAACAGAAGGCGTTGTTCCAAAGATGAGGGAAGAGAAACGGCGGCGGCAGTTCATTTTTACCACCCACAATGCAAATATTCCGGTTCTTGGCGACGCGGAATTAATCGTCGGGCTGTCGGCCTCGGGCGACACAGATCAAGGGAAGGCGAAGATTCCAGAAAAATACATGAGTGCAATAGATTCGAACGATGTGAGGCACTTTGTTGAGGAAGTACTCGAAGGCGGCAAGGAGGCTTTCGAGACACGGAGACTAAAATATGGGTTCTAACGAGGTGAAGAATGACAAGACTTGAACTGTTGGAACTGATCCACAATGGAGAGAACTCCGGTGTGGAGTTCAAGAGAGACACCATTGAGAATCATCAACTTGCAAAAGAGTTGGTTGCCTTCGCCAATCACAGCGGTGGCAAAGTTCTCTTTGGAGTCGATGATGATGGCACGATTATAGGGCTCACCCGTTCCAAGACAGAAGAGTGGGTAATGCAGGCATGCCGAGACAAGATTCGCCCGGAGGTAATTCCGTTTTTCGAAATTCTGCGCGATGTTGAACCCGGGAAAAGCGTGGCGGTCATAGAAGTCGATCGTGGTTGGTCTGTTCATCACGTCTGGCACAACAATCATCGCACATATTTTATGCGTATCGGCTCAACGAGTAGAGAAGCGAGCCAAGAGGAGCTTGAGCGATTATTCCAGCAACGCGGCGCCTTTCGCCTTGAAATTCGTGCCGTGTCCGGGGCTTCGCTAAACGATATGGATTTGAGACGTCTCCACGATTATTTCTCGCGCATTCGCGGACAGGAATGTCCGTCAAGCGAAAATCTCCGGGCATGGGAGGAGTTACTTGTCAATACCGAGCTGATGATTCAAGAATCTGATCGAGCTATTCCAACAGTGGCAGGACTTCTTCTTTTTGGAATTACACCGAACAAGTTTCTTCCTCAAGCTGGAATTGATGCTGTTGCATATCTAGGAACGGAGAAAGATTATGCGGCACGAGAGCGAACTCATTTGCGCGGTCCCATAACGCCGCTACTAAGCGAAGGCGGGCTCGTTGAAAACGGACTCGTTGAGCAGGCAATTGCTTTTGTTCGAAGAAACACAACTATTACAGCCGAATTGCGTAACGGCGCGAGACGAGAAGAGCGGTTTGCGTACCCAGACGAAGCAGTTCGCGAGGCACTTGTGAATGCTATCGCACACCGTGATTATCTCTTGTCGGCCACAAACATCGAGTTATCGATCTATGGGGACCGGATTGAAATAATCTCCCCGGGGAGATTGCCAAACGGAATCACGCCAGAACGAATGAAAGCGGGTTGTCGGGCAGCGCGCAACCAACTGATCAAAGATGTTATGCGAGATTTCGGATATTTAGAACACATGGGAATGGGCGTGCCCCGCAAGATCATCAAAAGCATGCAAGAGTATAATGGAACAGAACCTGATCTTGTAGAGGATGGCGAACGTTTTATTGTACGCCTTTATGAGAGACGGGGTTAACAAAGATGGCCGAACCAGTTCTTATCCAACCAGTCGAAAGTCCGGTGATTTGCAGGCCGTACTATGAACCGGACTATTACTGGGAATATGACCGAGCGACAGGACGCGCCTCGAAACAGCTCGGCCGCCGGCCCGCCGCATACTGGTACAAACTCAGCGACGTGAAGCAGGTTCAGACCTTTACTATACACTAACAAGTTTGTTGCGAATCTGTTTCACCCATTTCGCCAATCTTCGATCTTTAAACATCTGCTTCTGAAGACGCATATGATTATTCGTCACCGCAGCTCCGCTTCCCGTCCTTGTCGTCCCGGGATATCTCCCCCCGCTCGTTCCCGCGGCTTGTGACGTGGTACCATGCCCCGGATATTCAATCCTCAATGGCCTTGCCATGCTCGCACTAGATCAACTATGCTCCTCTCAGTGTATAGTAGAGGTCTGAACCCTAACGTTTCCTATTGTCTGATGGATGGATATCTGAGGATAAGCGGCAGATTAGCCCTCAGTAATGAATCTTGCCTTACCATCTATGGCCGTAATAACTTCACGGCCAAATAGATCAACAACAGGAAAAGTCCCTCGATTACCGTAATCAAAATGCATGAGATTTACTGCGGAATTGCCCCAGCGGAACATAAGCCTGCCAAGCTCTTCCCACCCCTTACGCTGTAGATTCCCAATAATAGCACGTCGTAATGCGTTTGTTATGATGTCCGCTAGTTGAAGCCCTATCTCACTCCTTGAGTCAGCTAGAGTAAAGGATTCTTGCATAATCTTTTTAATGTTTATTATTGGTATGTTGCTTTTTTCTCGGAGTCCTGAACCACTATCAGGCAAATGTTCAGGCCATGTACTTACTATACCACAGAATTTCCTGAAGTATTTATAGTTACCTTTATCAACACAAGCGATACAAATCCCTCTATGTTCAACTTGCCTGCCCTGAATAAACCCGCAGACAAGATCTTTCCAGAGTTCTTCGTATATCGTTAATTCTTTCCCTTTCCGATCAATAGTCCAGTGAAAATTTTTAAGCTCCTTTGGAATTTTAAGAGCAAGGTATATGAGCATGTCTCTCAACTGATAATGAACCAGTTCAGTCATCATAGCGAGTTGAATATATAACTGGTCGGGAAGGGCTTTAAGCCGCTCACTCATTTCTTTCATTTCGGCCACAAGATCAGGATGATGTTGATCAGTTAGATTTACAAGAAGTCTTCGTGCTTGTTCATCTTTGGAGATTGCAACAATACGGGTGGGGTTGTAATACATATCCGTTACACAAACGTGAAATTTAACTCCATACTCAAGTAGCAGGTTAATGGTTTGTGCAACTTGTCCTTCGTTCAGTTCTCGCCCTTTAATCTCTCTCCCTTCAAGTCCCCAATTTCGCTGGAGTTTCTTGAATCCTTTATAAACAGACGATCGAACAATTTCCGGTATCGTTAAAGCTCCGACACATGAATATGAACGTTTTGGTTTCTGAGAATGTGCGAAACTCCCGGATTCATCAATGTAGATAAACATAGTTAAGGGCTTAGGTTGCCTGCTATTTATCGAGTGCTTTCGACAGTTACATGGCGCAATTCGTCATATACTTCAAAGGGCTCTAATAAACTACTTTCTTCCTGGTCGCAACACATCAAGAAGTTTGCGAAGGGCTTCAAAGTATTTATTCAGTAGCATATGCCATGCCTTTGGAAAATTATCGGGTGGGTAAGCAATATCTAGATATCTATGCGCATCAACCACGCCTGGTATATGATCTCCATGAACAGGATAACCTTTCCGAAGACAATTAAGATTGCGCAAGATGGGGATAATGCTGTCCGATGGGGCGCCTATTTTCTTTAGCCATTCCTCGATCAAACTGATAGAGCCCATAGTCGTATCGCTTATGCCGGTTATGCCCCTGAGCACTTTTACATTCAGATTTTGCACCAAATTTGCCAAAGCACATATTCTAAAAAAGAATTCCTCTTGCGAATCGGCTGACCTGAATAATTGAAGTATGTCTCTCTCCTGATTCAAAACAAGCAATGGTTCCTTGAATCGTTCTTTGAACAGTGCATTTATATTATCGCGAGTATCAATTATCGCAGCAGCGATTTCTATATTTCCTTCCATGATAGGTTTGAGCGGCAATTCAACGGTATAAGAAGCCCTCTCAGGCTTGTCAATTTTTGATGCATCGAAACGGCAAGGATAAGGGGTATTACCTGTTGTCAGGACAATCTCTTCTTTTTTTCCCAGTGTTCCATCTCTAATTTTTTCCACGACATGCCTCTTACCATATTCGAACAGTACTTTTAATAAATCGCCACCATTAAGCCCCCAACAAGAAGTCAGTGTTCCGCTTGCTCCGACTATTATCTTATGATTTATCGTTTCAGACTCTTCTTCAGGAGTTCCTACTAACGAAGCATCAACTAAAGAGAAAGGAAATAGTATTTCAATCCCGTCTCTCTCGGTGTGTAAATCTTTTGGTTGAGCAAAGGTAATCTTTTTAGCGGGCATTTTTAGTACCTCTTGGCGGATGGGCGCAGCGGGGGTCGGCGGGAGGGGGATCGAGAAGAGTCTTGTATGGCTTCCCGGTTTTGATGGCTTCGGCCATGGCGTCGTAAATCTCCAGGATTACGCGCTTAGTGCGATACTCACCCCAACGATTTATTTCCTTCTCCTTCAGTACGCGGAATGTTTCCCCAGGGAATTTTGGACCATACACATCATATGGATCCAATATGAACATAAGCTCTTCTCTGTTTAGCCCATAGAAATGTGCGTAACAAGCATCAATCTCACATTGAATCAGGAAACGACGATCAGTATCCCATCGAAAGGGGGACCCATTCCATCCGTGGTCAATGGCGAAGGGGAGAACATCCTCCGATGTAAAAACTAACTCCAGAACCCTGCATCTAAGAAATGATTGCTGCTGCTCATCGAAATCAGCAGGTCTCGGTATGGGTAGTTGGTCAATATGGAAATAGCCAATATCTGTTCCTCCAACTTTCTGTCGGGCAGCATAGTCGAGCACTATCGAGTTAAGACAGCTAAGCAGTAGGAAGGTGACTGGCTGACTATGTTCGCCGGGGAAAATGAGTGGTGCCTTGTGGTTAACCGCAGAAAAAGGGAGGATCGAGCATACTACCGTCCGCTCAAGCTTTGCACTAGATGTTGTGCGGTAGGCCAGCAGCCAATTGCGAGTCCAGCATTGTCGGAGCTTATTATTAACTTCCGAACACTTCACCCAGAATTGTGGCGTAATCCTGTAATCAGGATCTTGGTAATAGGCAAGAGGTATATTCGGCAATCCGCGCCCGCCTTTGCCTTTCATTTTGCCTTTTAAATCATAAGAACCGAATCGGTGATCATAGTGCCAGAATAGCTTAGCCTCGTAAAGCGGCAGAGCATCTTCTGCCGGTTCGCTTAAAAAGAGGTTGCTATCGTTGGCCATGTCGAACATTCGCAGATATGTAATCCCCCAGTCCCCAGACTCTGATTCGTTACGACGCAATATCGGGAATCGTTGGTATAGCTTCAGCGTGAGTCGTTTGTCGTGCTCTGTGCGAAAAACGGGACAGGTACCGGTATTGGGATTGAGCGTCGATAAGTCCTGCTGCGTGATGGCAAAATAACGCTCCTGCTCGTCGAGGTGCTCTGCCCGCCGCATGTAGAACGCCATGTGCGGTTGTGGAACCGGGTTCACTGGTCCAGTAATGGCAATTACACAGAACCGAACAACGTTGGCAATCCCCGGGAAAAGGAACTCTTCATTTTCGAAGCCAAAGACCGAAGCAAGACGTTTTGATTTTATGAGATAGGAGAAAAAGTTTTTCAGCTGGTCATCAGTCAGCAGGCCTGTCGGGACAATCAAACCACAGCAACCCTTCTGGCAGGTCAGGTGGGCAGCAAGTTCTGTGAAAACAGCATATGTGTTTACGTCCCCAACACCTGATAATGGGTAGCAATTACTAGCTCTGATAAACATACTCTCAGCTTCCGCAGAGCGTTGTGCGAATAAAAATTCATTGAAGAGCTGAGGATTGGAGTGTTCAAGATCGCGAATCATGTGCTTGCGGATCGCGGCTGTCTTCGCCCCCACTATTTCCTGGCTTCGTGATGCAAACCACTGCTTCTCCTCCAGTTTTACGCGCTCCCACGGCGGATTGCCGAGCACCACATCAAATCCCCCACTCCAGCCGTATTTTTCATTCTCCGCCTTTTCATCCTGAGATGGAAGCCGAAACACATCAGGGAAAGCCAGGTGCCAGTGAAAGAATTGATACTGCTTTGCCAACGTCTCAACCTCATTACGAATCATCGCTGGTATTGTCTTAGGATCAGCGCCAAGTCGGCGAAATACATCCTCTGTAATAGCGGGAGGAGCATCCTTTGTTTTTCTCCATACGAAAGCCGCGCACCAAGCGTCCGCTTCGAGTCGGGCGGCCTGATATTCGGGGAGAGCGGTTAAATTGCGGTACCGTTCCTCTTTCTGATGCACCCCGGCTATAGTACCGTCGTCGAGAGAGTCAATGCCGGATACTCTTTCCGTCAGGGTTTTGGTGGCCGCTCTTTTTTCAGCAGCCATCAACAGAAACATGTCGGTCTGCCTTTTTCTTTCTTCATGATTGCGCTTGCGGATAGCCCGGGCGATTGCCTTGTCGTCTCCCGTAATCGGATCAAATACCTCATCGGGGATGCCATTGGCCATAAGAGCAGGTGTCGCCCCGAGCAGGCTATTGCCGACTCGGATATGGTGGTCGAGGAAGGAGAGCGGCTTGCCGGGTTCGAGGGCTTCGAGCCACAGGCTGACGCGGCAGAGTTCGGCGGACATGGGATTGATGTCCACGCCGTAGAGACAACGCCCGATGATATCGCGAAGTGCGTGTTGATAGAAGAGCGGCGAGGGTTCACTTTCGCCCTGGGCCTGTGCGCGCACGCGGGCAAGGTGGCGGGCTAACCGATGGGCCGCTCCGACAAGGAAGTGACCGCTTCCCACTGCCGGATCACATACTTTGAGCGCGAGCAGCGCCTTCTCGGCCTCTACGTTAGTCTTATCCTTGAGCGCCTCGGCGACCACCGGATCCAATGCGGAGTCGAGTAGACACTGCACCAGGCAGTCGGGCGTGTAATAGGAACCGGAGGTTTTGCGTTCGTTACCAGCGAACTCGGCGAAGGTAAAGTGGACCCCATCCCCGCTGATCTGCGGTGTGAGCGCAAGCAGACTTTCGTAAACGCCTCCGATCTCCTCCGCACCGATATTTTTGTAGTCCACGGGCCGCAGAATCTTGTCCATCCGGGTGAAGGCAAGATGGCGCAGGGCTTCGAGGAAGTCGGCGTTGGCCAGTTCGGTACCCTCACCGCCGGTTAGACTGGGAGCGTTGAGTGTGGCGGTGCTGGACGGAGACCAGAGGAAACTGCCGAGGATCGGCAAGGCAAGATGTTCGCGGGGGGCGGCAAAGCGATCATCGCCGGCCAGAGCGCCAACGAGCAGGTTGAATTGCTGCCAAAGGTCGCCATGGCGGCTGCCCTTGATCTTAGAGGCCAGTTCGCGCAGGCGGGCGGTGCTGTAATGGGCGGCGTAGCGATCGCGGGCTAACTGTCCCGCTTCCGAGTCATCTATGGGGTGCAATAGTGACCGGCCTTCGAGTGTGCGGTCTTCGGCGACAAAAAGAAAGATGAGGCGATACACGATACGCAGGAGCTGGCCGTGAAAGTCCAGCAGGGAAACCTGCCCGGAGCGCAGGGCCTCGCGCAGGGCAGCGTTGCGCGGGTGGCCGACAAAGCCCTGGCCAAGGACTTCCAGCGCCTTCTCCACTCCTTGCCGCAGCTCACCTAGAGCGCGGGTTCCCTGTTCATCCGCGAGTTTTGTCCACTGCTCCAGCCAGCAGGTTTCGGGGCGGTTGCTTTCCCGGGGGGCAAAGCGGGTGGCATGAGCCATCAGCCATAGAAGAACGAAGTCGGGAAAAACCTCGCCGGAGAACATGGCATCGAGGTCGAATTCGAGATAAGACTGGCGGGACAAGGCCTGGTTATCGCGCAGGATGCGGAAACGCAAGCCGTTGGAGAGGATGGCCCAGAGATGGCCGGTGCTGCGATTGAGAAACTCCTGCACCAGGCCGTGGGGATTGACGGCCGCGGCGCCGCGCACGCCTGCGGCGCGCCGGTCGAGGCTGAGGCCACATCCGATCATGTGTATAGCAGTCGGACCAGAGAAGCGGTTGATGGCGTATGTGCGGCCGCCGATTTCGGGGCCGGGGGTGGTGGGCAGGAGGCCGAAGCCCAGTTCGCGCAGAAGCGGTACGTTCCATTTGTCATTGGTCAGTCCGGTACCGGCCTCACCCGCGGGGAGGTTACTCGCGGCAGCTCGGAATTCGGTCCAGTGGCGGCACAAGCGGTGCCAGGATTGAGTGATAACTTCGTTGATGCGCTCGCTTTGAGGCAGGCCGTAGTCCTCGGGCCGGGTGCCGGGGAGTTTCCCCTTGGGATCGAGGACACGCCGCAGCAGATCGGGCGGCAGGAGCCCGCCTTCGGAGTGGATAGTCTGAAAGTCGTGGTTTCTTCGTGCCATGATTCTCAATGCCTTGGAAGAAGAATATAGGCCCCGAGGATGTCCACCGGGAGCACGGGTTCGATGGTGATTCGACCCTTGGTCCTGGCGGCGTCGCGGACCCGCTCGTGGGCCCGGAGCTGGGCGGCGGCGCGTTCACCGGCCACGGCTTCCAATGCCTGCTGAATGGAGTTAAGCGCCTCGACCAACAGCCCGACCTGCTGATCGATGGCGGTCTTTATAATATTCTGCTCCGGTTTGGCACTGAGCAAACGTTCGCTTTCCTCGGCGCAGAGCCATTGCGGGTTGGCGGCAGCGCCGACAAAGGCCAGCGGCATGATTTCCTCGCAAAGCATCGTCTCGCCGACCGGACCAGCGACGCGCAGGTGGTAGCGGAACCGGGCCAGCACCAGCGTGGTACGGGCCTTGACGGACGAGGTGGAAATGACGCCGCAGCGGGAGGCGACAGGCCGGGCATCGCGGGCCAGCGGATCGAGGGCCTGGTCGAGCGTCCAACCAGCGAGGCCCTCGACCATAGGGCTGGTGCGGCCAAGATAGACTTCGCCCTCCTGAAGGGGCAAATCAAAACGGCCGGTGAATGGCTCATCACGCCCTAATGCCTGGCGGAGTGCGCGGGGCGTTTCGTTGCTGAGCTGAACCGTGACGGCAGAACCGCGTTCGTGGACGGGCACCATGGCGGACTGCAGGACGGCGCGGACAAACCGTGCCACGTCCTCGCTCCGCCCGATCGCTTCGCGGACGCTCTTGAGTTCGGCGGCGACAGCGTCCTTATCGAGGGCGTGCTGGGCGAATCGGGAGCGGCTGGCCTTTTCCTTAAATGACTACCGAGTTAGCACAGAAAGTGGCATTTCGTCCTTCTCCAAGCAGGCCAGGAGCAACCGGTCGAAGAGTTCGTCATGATGTCTTCGCCGGTTGAACCGATAGCAGAACTCGTCCAGGTACTGCTGAAGGTGTTTCTCGCCCAGACCATGGTATGTTCCAAGCACAAAGGCACGAAGGTTGCTGACGAAGGTATGAACGTGTGGGAGCACCGTATGCGCTTTGCGTCGTCGCACCGGATTCGGGTCGTGCAGAAACCCGTGCTTCTCCAGCGCGGGATAGACGGACAGGCCATCGGTGCGTACCCGACTCCCCGGTTCGATGGCCTCCTTGGCGAACGCTACGACCGTAGTAGTATCGATTTGCCCCACCACCCGCATCGCGGCGAATCCCATGTACTCCCCGCCCCGCTTCCCAGTGAAGAAGGACACGGCGACGAGCACGGGCGTCTGTTCGGTACCCCTCCCGCGTTTCTTCCCTTCTGTAGGGGCTCCAATGAACATTTCGTCCATTTCTATCAATCCGGAGAGCTTGTACTGAACATCGCGTGTGGCCATGGCGTGACGAATCCGATGGAGCATGGCCCAGGCGGTGTCGTAGTCCACGCCGATCTGCTTCGAGAGGAGGAGTGCGGAGCAGCCACGTTTGTCCGAGGCGATGAGGAAAAGCGCGAGAAACCACCGCTGCAAGGAAGTGCGTGTCTTGTGGAGAATCGTTCCTGCCGTGGGCGATGTAAGGTGACGGCAATAGCGACACTGGTACACCCTCCGGGTACGGATGCGACGGTAGAAATCTTTCCCGCCGCAACCGTTGCATACCATCCCCTCCGGCCAGCGCACACGAATGAGGTGGTACTCGCAAGCTTCCTCGGTCGGGAAGGCGGCGAAGAACTCCACCAAGTTCAAGGGTTGGTACTGATAGACCATACCTCCACTGTACCATATCAACGGTCGATTTCTGCTCTAACTCGGTAGTCATTTTTCCTTATCGCGGGCGCTCTCCCAGTCGGCATGGAGATCCGCGACCTGCTGTTTGCTCGTATCCATGAAATCGAGCGTGAGCTGTTGCGCGCCGTGCCGGGTTATCTCCCGGAACAAGGCGCCCTCGAAGAGTGCCTGGGCAATCTGCTCGCTGGAGCCCGGTACCGCGACCGTGACGCCAAGATCACTCTTGATACTCTTGTGCTTGCGAATGAGCACGTCGAGAATCACGCCGTCGATGGGGTTATCCTTGCCGTAGTAGGTAATGACACGCACTTCAGTCTTTTTCTGGCCGAAGCGATCCACGCGTCCCTCGCGCTGTTCGTGGCGGGTGGGATTCCAACAGAGGTCATAGTGAATTACGGCGTTGAATGGCTGCTGAAGGTTCACGCCTTCGGAAAGGCAATCCGTGCAGACCAGTACGTATTCGCCGCCATCCTTGACAAGGCTCTCGATGCGCACCTCCCGTTCCGCAGGCGGGAGCAGGCCGGTGATGGATTCGACGCGTACCTTATCGGGCAACGCCTCGCGAAGCTGGCGGGCCACGTAATCGGCGGTATCCACAAAGCGGCAGAAGACAATAGGCCGAAAACCGTCCTTGAGCAGGGCTTTCACTTCCCGCACGGCGCCTTGGAGCTTGGTGTCGGGCGCGCCGGCGAGCGCTTCGGCGCGGCGGGCAAATGCCAGCAGCTTGCGGCGGGTGGCCTCCGCATCCGCCTCGGTATCCGAACCAGGACTGAAATCGAGGGTGGTAACAGCGTCCACATCATCCTGGTCCAGCACGGTCTGGCGCCCGACCTCATCGAGTTCCTCATCGGGGGCTTCATCAACGGCCGCACGATTGCGGAGCGTGGCCGCGGCAGCGGCGGGGCTTGAGGAAACACAGCGCAGGAGGGCTAGCGCGGACCAGTAGCGCACACGGCGACGGCGCTCGCCCCCCGCCCTATCCGCAACAAACTCGCGGACGAAACCGACGATATCGTCAAACAGAACGCGATATTCTTTGCCGAATGCGTAGGTTTCCTCCTTGTCCTTTCGTTCGGGAAAGGATGTGTCCGCCTCGAGATAATGGCGAATGTCGGCACGCCGGCGCTGGACGAGGTGGCGGGCCAGTTTGCGGCGGATAGTATCGCGATCTTCCCTGATGATGTCGGCAGGAAGATCGAAAAATTCCTCGTCGAGCAGACCAAGGAGGGAACGAAACGCCTGCTCGTTGCCGCTGTGCGGCGTGGCGGTCACGAGGACGACATGGCGATCGCGTCGCGACGCGATTTTCCGGATGAGGCTAAAGCGTTGCTGGCGACCTCGCCCCAAACCGCCCGCAAGCGTACATCCGTGGGCCTCGTCCACGATGACGAATTCCGGGCACTTCAGCTCGAAATCCGCGGCGTGCCGCTCACTTTTGATGAAATCCGTGGAGACGATCGTGAAACGGTGGCGATCAAAAACAGACTCGCCGCGGCGTGTCAGATTCCGTTCCAACCTTTGGATGGTGCTGCTCAGAACCAATTCCGCCTCGATATGGAACTTCTCGGCCAGCTCCTTCTGCCACTGCTCGGCGAGATGCGGCGGACAGAGAACGGCCAACCTGTGGATCTCACCACGATCCAGGAGTTCACGGGCAATCAGGGCGGCCTCGATGGTTTTGCCGATACCCACGTCATCGGCTATGAGGAGCCGGACCGGATCAAGCCGCAGCGCCATCATGAGCGGGACAAGTTGGTAAGGCCGAGGCTCGGCGGCAATGCGGGCGAAACTGCGGAACGGGCCGGCGGCGGCGCGTGTGGAGAGGCGGGCGGCCTCTCGCAGAAGAAGGCCGGAGCAAAAGTCGCCAACATCACCCCGCGACGGCAGTGGAAAGGCGGCTGATTCAACAGGCTCGACGGCCGGCATAATACCGACGATCTCTTCATCAAGACCGCCGAGTGGGCGTGCGATGAGGAGTGCGTCGCTGGATTCAGGTAGCACGACCCACTCACGTCCGCGTGAACGGATCAAGGTGCCGGGTTTGGACAGGCTTGCTACGGTCATGACTGGGGCACTCCGAAGATGTCAGGATGCTTGCGGAAGATATCGCCCCAGTCGGCCCTGTGGTGGAAGCGGATGACAATGTAGCCCGTTTCCATGAGTCGTCGGGTGATTTCCTCGTCAGCACGAATCTGGTCTGGTTCGTCGTGGGGCGGGCCGTCAATGTAGATGGCTGCATTGTACTCTTGATAGAAGAAATCAGGCCGGGTCGAACAAGATTCGATCAGGTATTGGGCATCGCTGGGCGGGCGCAGCATGAGAGCGTCCATGAGGTCAAGCCATTTGCTCTCGAGCTTGCTATCGCACCGCTTGCGTAACGCCGCCATACGATCAGAGCGCGAGCCGGCCCCGCCAGCCGGTTTGCACTCGGCGCGCGCGAGTTCGAGGAGGATGTCCTTGATGGGATAGCGCTCCAAGATCAGATGATCCGGCTGGTTACCATAGTCAAGCAGACATGCATAGCATGCCTTGCCGCAGGTTTCAGCCGCTTTATCTTCCAGGGTGTCCAGATCGAAGTGGCATATCTCAAGAGCTTGCCTGGCCAGAGCAGGAATGACTTTAGGATCCTCGACCAGTTGACGCAGCACACCGGCGCCTCCCTCTGAAGATTCGTAGAAAAGGATCTCCCGCCGATCTTTCGTTGATGGCATGGCCTCGCAGGAAAGTTCTCGCGGCTCGAGTTGGAAATGCTTTTGGATAGCCTCCTTAAATGCCGCCTGCAGGCTGGCCATCTCCGCGGCAGAGCGGACCGGATCTAACCGTATCACAAGTGCATTCTTCGTATCAGTGACGTAGGGCACGACTCGCACCTGGCGTCCTGCCGCGGGGTCGACCGGATCATCATCGTCCGATGGGTTGCGGGCCCAATAACCGCGTTCGAGATCCAGAAGGAATCCCGGAGGCTGAGTACCTCGTTGATTTGCCCAGCCCATGTTGATTCTATAAAGCGAGGTCGCGTCACCGTAACTCAGCTGCATGACTCGTTTGCCCTCAACGAAGACGTCGGCATCCTTGCGGTCCGGTCTTCCACCGATGTCGGGGAAACGATATGAAGAAACCAGTTTGTACCCATATCGCTGGCGTTCTTCTTCATCACAGGTGATGCGCTGAACGAGCTTGAGGCTGACGTTCTGCAGTTGCACCAACTCAGGAATGACTGAATTGCCGTCGAGCGTGGCGCCGCAACGATCGCAAACTTCCGCCATGTTGATTCCTTGCTCGATGTGGGCATAGCCACAGGTCGGGCACCTTTTCATGGTGGAGGTTATGAGGTCATGGCTGGCCTCGATATCTTCCGAGCCGAAGTCGAGATTGACCTTGTAGACCTGGTAGCGCGCGCCCTCGTGATAGATCAAGGCGCCCGGTCCGAACTCGGAGATGGCGAGGAAACGTGGACGGGATACGAACTCATCGCGGCCCTTGCGCTGGCGGCGGCCGGGCACAAAAGCGGAAATTGGGAGCCGCGGGAAGTTATAACCAGGCAGAAATCCCTCAGCGGCAAAGTACCGGTAGGAATAGAAATCACCCTCGTAGATGCCTTTGGCTTCGGTGAGAATACGGATTTGGCTCTCCGCTTGTGCACGTAGATGGCGCGAATGGTTGCGCTCAGCCTCGGGACGGGCGTGGTCCCCAATGATCTTGTGATGCAACTCCCGTTGTCTCACGGCAGCGCGGTAAAGACTCCGCCAGCGCTCACAGGCTGCATCAAAACTCCGCTCGATCTGATCAAGGACCTCGCGAGTCCAGTCCGCATGGTACCAAGTGGCATTCGACAAGAATTCGCGAATGCTATCTGTCAACAGGTTGGCCTTTGCCAGTGCGGAAGCCCTATGGACAGGGCTTGTCAGCGCCTGTCTTAACAGATCCTTGACCGGCAAATGAATTTTTCCGTCTTCATTCCGGATGTCCATTACCGTTGTTAGTGTCTTGCCGAGGTCAGGCCTGGCCACTTCCATCCAGACCGAGTGGATATGAGAACGGACGAGATCACGGTTCCGCAGATCGATCCGCGGGGGTACCACCGATCCTGCCACCATCTGAACCGGTTGGCGGAAGTAGTATTGATCGTGGGGGCTGCGACCAGCGCAATAGGTGTACACCAACGCCGGCTGGCCGCCACGACCCGCACGGCCGCTGCGCTGGGCGTAGTTGGCGGGCGTAGGGGGGACGTTACGCAGGTTGACCACGTTGAGCTGAGCTATATCGACACCCAGCTCCATCGTTGGTGAACAGAACAAGAGCGGGAGATCAGCGGTGCGGAAACGGTCTTCGCGCTCCTCGCGGTCTTCCGAGGCGACTTGGGCCGTGTGTTCGCGGGCTTCTAGGACGCACTTCAGGTCAATGAAGCGGCGGTAGCACTCGACGAAGTAAGCGTTCACCTCCGGGGGGATCTCGCCGGCGTCGAGTAAACGTGTCCGGTCAATCGGTCGAACCTCGCCCGTACCCGCGATCCAGCGCAGGGCATCATGATTGATCTGGTAGCCCGGCACGTCGCCGCTGCGAACCTGCTCGACAATGCCATAGCGTTTCAACGCCAGCAAGAGGAAGCGAATGGTGTCATCAACTTCAGGGCGGCCGAAAGGCTGTCCCGGGAGCGCGAATGGGAATAGAGATCGGCGTAAATAGCGACCGAAAATGCCATAGGATGAGAGGAAGAATCCCGTCCTGTCGCCTCGTTGTTTCGGGCGGGGATAGGCAACGACCGACTTTACAAGTTCAAGGGGATCGTCGAGATACCAAACTGTTCCTTCAAGTAGACGGGGATTGGTCTGCTCCACAAGATCCCGCTGCTTTTGATGATCAAGAACATCCACCTTCACTGCGAGCGAACGCCGGAGCACATCCAGCATGATACGAATGATCTCCTCGCGGAGCCGCTGCGGGCACCTTTGCAATGCAGCAGGCGCTGCAATGAAGGTATCGGCGTCCCGATCCAGCTTGAACCCTCGGTCCCACAGTTCGGATTCATTCAGTAGACCGTCAGCCCCAGTAAGCCCTATGTAATCGAACGTGAGGAGGCCGCAGTCCTCAAGATTCGGCGCCGTCACACGCCAGCCACGCTGCAAGTCCCGGTACAGGTAGTAGTCTATGACCCGTCTCAGAGCGTCATCGGTGGCATGCCTGGCCGGCCCTCTTACCTCCGAATCCGCCGCGTAATCATCGAAGCGCAGCGAGAGAGCATCAAATACACTGCGCGAAAGCTCGCCATGGGAAAGGCCTTCAGAACCCTTTGCCTGAGTGGCCTTGTAAAGGGCGGAGCGCAACAGTGCGACCTGAGTGAAATCATTGAAATGTCCCGCCTGCAAGGAAGCATCCTGTCGGTTGTCGGTGAAGCTTAGAAGCTTCCGCGCTTCCGGGTCCAAGCTCTTATCCCCCTGCAACTCAATCAGCGCCCGAACTGCGAGCACGGTCGTGGCCGTGCTGCGGTTATCGACCCCCAGTGTTCCGAGCTTCCCGCGCTCGGAGCGTTGACTTTTTATATAAGCGACGCCGCAAGCAGGCTCAAGACAGAATAGAAAGTTGCGGCGAATCAGTGCAGCAGGGACTCCCTGCCCCTCGGGAACAATTCGCCCTGTTGCATCAACAAAAATGGGCTTGGGCAAATCGTCTCGCGCATCGGGGCGTATTTTTTCCACTCCATCGGCTGTCGTCTCTTTCATGGAGTCCGGTAATCGTTGCAGAAGGTCTGCACCTTCCACTCTGGGCCACGGCGCGGCTTCTGAGATATAGAGATATGCGTCCTCGTGTCCGTCATCCCTGTCCTCTCGGCGATCATCGCGGGGTACAAGTGAGGATCCGTGTTCATCTCTTTTGACGGTTACCCGGTAGTAGGCAGTACCACATTGACGGCAAAACACCATGGGGAAGAGCGGCTTGGTGGGCTCGCCGGGTTTGGCCCCCTGTTTCGCCATTTCCAAGTGCCTTGCAGCTTCGGGCTCAATTGTGGCCCAGACGGTGTCGCCACGGGTAATAAACTGGTGCAGCCGAAAGGCAAAAATGGGGAATCGGCTTGAGTCTCTCGGATATAACGTCGAGCCTCGCGTCAGAAATCTACGGAGGACGTCGTAGCACTTTTCCGGATCGGTCGCAGTCAGGGCAGCTAGGGCGGCTGCGGCACTGTCTTTCCCGCGAAGTTTGCGGGGAGGTTGGCGTATCAAACGACCTGTTTCCACTTCGGCGCAAACACCGAAAGTGGACTCGATCCATGATGCTAACGGATGCAAACAGAAGGACTCGTAACTATCGGGTACAGGCTCCTCGGAGACGATTGTTTTGGTGAGCGCACTTTTGATGGAGGAATTTGCCAAGTCAATTTCAGGTGTTGCGCGTTTGAGAGTCTCACCAATAATCTGAGGCACATCAACAGCAGTCCCGAAAAGAGTCTGAGCTACGCTTGCCACATCGCGCTTTTGCTCTTTGGATGATCCGCCGCTTGCCATTGTTGCCGAGGTCCCGACGCAAATGAAATCATGGCCGCCGAACGCTATTCGACAGCGTCGAATCAACAGCGCAACATCGGCGCCCTGTCGCCCACGGTAAGTATGCAGCTCGTCGAGAACAAGGAAGCGGAGGCCCTGAGCCGCCCTAACCAACTCGCGGTCTTCGTGGCGGGTAAGGAGCAATTCCAGCATCATATAGTTAGTAAGCAAAATATCGGGCGGGTTGCCGCGAATGGCCTCCTTCTCGTCCCCCTTTTCCTGCCCCGTATAGCGTTCAAAACGGACCGGTGAGGCGCCCTTGCCATAACCCTTTTCAAGGAACTTCTGTAGTTCTTCGTCCTGGCTGTTGGCAAGAGCATTCATCGGGTAGACCACAATTGCCTGGATGCCTTGCCCGGAGCCGCGCCGAAGAACGTGGTCCACGATTGGGACGATGTAGGCGAGACTCTTGCCGGAGCCAGTGCCGCTCGTCAGCACATAGGATCTGCCCTCTTTTGCTTTACGGATTGCCTCTGTTTGATGGGTGTAGAGCAGTAGCTGCTTACCTGTATGATCGGTATCAGACTTGCCGATTCGGAATATCCTGGCACACTCGGGGTGTAGGATTCCTTCAGCCACAAGTTCGTCGATTGTGCCGCCGGGCAAGAACGTAGGATTCAACTGCAAGAGAGGTTCCGGCCACAGCACTCCTTCGTCGAGAGCGCCATCGACTTTCGAAGAGATGCGCGGATCCGCGATCTTGATGAAACTGCGTGTATACCGGGCGTAATCCTCAA
Organism: Candidatus Auribacterota bacterium; assembly: GCA_026392015.1. Taxonomy (GTDB): domain Bacteria; phylum Auribacterota; class Tritonobacteria; order UBA1439; family UBA1439; genus JAPLCW01. The sequence goes on from JAPLCW010000094.1 coordinate 20,431, forward strand.
CAAGCCGATTGCGAAGATCAAATACGTCCATGACGATCAAATGCCTCCTGGATTAGCTCCGCCATCATCTTCAGCATGTCTTCAGACCTTTACTATACACTAACAAGTTTGTTGTGAATCTGTTTCACCCGTTTCGACGATCTTCGGTCTTTCAACATCTGCTTCTGAAGGCGGATATGATTATTCGTCACCGCGGCTCCGTTTCCTGTTCTTGTCATCCCGGGATATCTCCCCCCGCTCGTTTCCGCAGCTGGTGACGTGGTGCCATGCGCCCGGATATTCAATCCTCAATGGCCTTGCCATGCTCACACCGGATCAAATTTTATCCTGTTAGTTATCCTGTTAGTGTATAAGTAAAGGTCTGAACCTGATGTTTTTCCCTGATGTTTTTTTAACTATCGTGCAAACCGTTTCACATTGTAGCAGAAAGTGTGCATAAAAACCAAAGGGAAGCGGGGAAAATCGTAATGGGTTACTTATGGGGGGCGCAGTGGGGATCCTGCCGCATTTTCATGAGGCAAATCCCCCCATTCCCCCCTTTTTCAAAGGGGGGGTAGGAGGGATTTATCACCCCTAAGTGACCCCTTGCGAAAAACCACGCAGTTATTGCAGTACAACCCGCGGATATGCCATAATTCACTCCGGTACGAAAAGGCTAGTGCATATCAACGTGGATCATGCAGTTATTCTTTTAAAAATCCGCATAATCCGCGTAATCCGCGGTTAAAGCCGTTTAACTTCTGAGAATTACGGAGGCCATATCATGCCACTCGTCACATCAAAGGAGCTGTTCAAAAAGGCGATGTCGGAGCACTATGCCCTCGGCGCATTCAATGTGAACAACATGGAGATCATCCAGGGGATCGTCGAGGGCGCGGCAGCGGAGCGCGCCCCGCTCATCCTTCAGGTCTCCGCCGGCGCTCGGAAATACGCGCGCCACGAGTACCTGCTCAAACTCGTCGAAGCCGCCGTCGAGACCTGCGATCTCCCCATCGTGCTCCACCTCGACCACGGCGAGGACTTTGAAATCTGTAAATCGTGCGTTGACGGCGGCTTTACCTCGGTGATGATCGACGGCTCAAAGCATCCGTTCGAGGAGAATATCGCGCTCACAAGGAAGGTCGTCGATTACGCGCACCCCAGGGGCGTAACCGTGGAAGCCGAACTGGGAAAGCTCGCGGGGGTCGAGGACAACGTCTCCGTGAGCGAGAAAGACTCCGTTTTCACCAATCCGGACCAGGCGAGGGAGTTTGTCGAGAAAAGCGGCTGCGACTCTCTCGCGGTCGCGATCGGGACGAGCCACGGCGCCTATAAGTTCAAGTCCGAACCGAAACTCGACTTCGACCGCCTGGAGGAGATCCAGGAACGCCTCCCGGGTTTTCCCCTCGTCCTCCACGGGGCGTCCAGCGTTCCCCATGACCTCGTGGAATTCTGCAATCGCTACGGGGGCAAGCTAGTCGGATCTCGCGGCGTACCCGAAGAGATGATCAGCCGGGCGGCAAAGATGAACGTCTGCAAGGTGAATATCGACACCGACATCCGCCTCGCGATCACGGGCACAATCCGGAAATGTTTTGCGGAGGACCCATCGAACTTCGACCCGCGACACTACCTGGGTCCGGCTCGGGACGCAATCAGGGATCTGGTCCGGAGAAAGATTCACGTGCTCGGGTGCAATGGAAAAGCGTGAGAAAACAGTAGTTAGGGGCTAGTAGTTAGGGGTTAGGGAAACATTGCTACATTTTCTTTCCCTGGCACCTAACCCCTAATACCTAACTACTTCCCCAGAGGAGGAGTTTCCATGCCACTGATATCGTTGCTCAGCATAGAGAACGTGCTTGCCGCTTGCATCATCATCCTCGCCATAGCCGTCCTGGTGCACGTTTTCAAAACGCGCCGGCGGCTCGAGGCGATCAACTTCGAGGAGATCGAGCGCCGCCTGCGCGAACTGGAAAAGAAGGCAGTGGAGGCCGCGACCTCGTGTGATCAGCTCAGGCGGAATCTTGCCGAAGTAACAATCAAGACAAAAACTCTCGAACACGACCTCGCGGCAGTACAGGAGGAGAGCAGCCGCTTCCTCAACATATTCAAGACGGTCCTCTACGGATTCGATTACATCGTACAGGGGTGCAAGAGCGCCCTCGAGATAAGCCCCGAGGAGAAGCGGCCGGAGGCGAAGCGAATCATCCCGGAGTAGGCAGAGCTGTTCCGGAATAGTCCGCCGGTAAAGAAGTTATAACCACTGAGGACACTGAGTACACTGAAAAGCAGGGAGAAACCGGGGATGAACACTGCTAAGAAATGTATTCCATGTTCATCGGTATTCATCCGTGGTTATAACGCAGTTCCACCTCAGTGTCTTCAGTGCTCTCAGTGGTTAAGAACATAATCAGCGGCTGCTAGATAAGATTAAGGGAGGCGTATGGAAATCTTCGTCAAGTTGCTTATCGGGTTCGCAATCTTCTTCACCGGAGTCATCCTCAACGTCTCCATCATGAGGAAGACCGAGGGGAAGGCCAAGGGGTTCAAGCCCGCGCTCTCGTTCATCGTCATTTGCGCCGGACTGGTCGTCCTTGTCTGGGTGGCGAGCTCTATTAAAATTGCTCTCTGATGGTGGGGCGCGCTCTTACCGTGGAGGAGTGCCCGGCATACAAAGCCGGTATTCCTTACCTGCCCTGTTCGTAGCACTTCCCTCTCTTGAGAGTCCGTACCAGCGCATCAACAACGCGACGGTCGTAGCGTGTGCCGGAGAGACTCTTCAGCTCGGCAATCGCTGTAACCTGGCTCTTCGGATTCTTGTACGGCCTCTCGGCTGTCATCGCCTCGAATGAATCCGCCACTGCGAGGATCCTGGCGCCGAGAGGAATCTGCCTTCCTTTCAACTTGCCCGGGAACCCCTTCCCATCCACGCGCTCGTGGTGATGCCGTACGAAAGGAACAACATTCCAGAGGAATTGTATTCCGCCGATGATTTTCGCACTCGTATCCGGATGCTTGCGCACAATCTCCCACTCCTCATCCGTGAGCTTGCCCGGCTTGGAGAGAATGCTGATATCAATCCCGAGCTTCCCGATATCGTGCAGGAACGCCGCCATACGCAACCCCTCGGTTTCCTCGGGGGGCAAGCCGAGCTCCTGCGCCATCGCTACCGCGAAGCTCGCCACACGCTCCGAGTGATCGCGAGTGACTTTGTCCTTCGCCTCGAGAGCGCTCACCAGCACCTTGATGGTGTCCATGTACGAATTACGCAGGAGTTCGAAGAGCTTGGCATTTTCGATCGCGATCGCTGCCTGCCCCGCGAGCACGGAGATCACCCAGAAGTCGCGCTCGCTGAACGGCTGCGCATCCGCCCTGTCCGAGAGGTTGATGACACCGACAACTTTCCCGTGCACCCTGAGCGGCATGCTCACAAGTGGAACGCTGATGAACGATTTGGTGCTGTAGCGCCCGCCGCTGCGCCTCCTGACCCGCCGGTCCTTCTCTATGTCCGAAATAAGGAGCGCCCTCCCCTCCTGCGCCACCTTCCCCGCGATACCCTCTCCGAGCCGTATCCGCGTGCGCTTGATGATGGTTTCGCTGATGCCCCTCGCCGATTGTATCGTGAGCTCCTTGCTCCTCTCATCAAGGAGCATGAGGGAGCCGCGCCTGGCGCGCGTGATTTGAAGGGCGGAGGTCAGCACCTGGTCGAGGAGTGCATCGAGCTTGACATTAGAGGCGATGAGCTTGCTCACCTCAAAGAGCGCGAACAGCTCCTTGAGCTCGACCTTCTGCCGGGACACTGCCGCCGGAGGAGTAGCAGCGCAAGCCCTGCCGCGCCGGTATGATTTTTTATTTCCCCGCGCATCCTTCATACGGTGGGACCCTCACAGGATTACAATTTGCGTATCCTCTCGATCCTCTCCAAGAGCTCTCTCTCATACGAATTCCAATCCGTGATCGGCTTTTTGGCCACGCCGCTTTCCATGGCAGCCTTTGCGACGCGTGGGGCCACCCAGAGCAGCACCCGCGGATCAAACGGCTTCGGGATGATATAGTCGCGGCCGAAGCTGAACCTCTTCCCCCCGTATGCCCGGCTCACCTCTTCGGGGACATCCTCCTTTGCGAGCGCCGAGAGAGCCTCGGTTGCGGCGTGTTTCATCGCCTCATTGATGTGGGTGGAACGAACATCGAGCGCTCCGCGGAAGATGAACGGGAAGCCAAGGACGTTATTCACCTGATTCGGGTAGTCTGATCGACCCGTAGCCACGACAACGTCTTTCCGCGCAGCGGTGGCTTCCTCATAGGTGATCTCCGGATCGGGATTCGCCATCGCGAATACGATCGGGTCTTTGTTCATCGAGCGAACCATTTCCTGCGTGACAAGGTTCTTATAGGAAAGTCCCACGAACAGGTCCGCCCCCTCGAGCGCATCGGCGAGGGTACGGGCGCTCGTGCAGATGGCGAACTCCTCTTTGTACGGGTTCATCCCCTTTCCCCGTCCCTTGTAGATTACCCCCGAAGTGTCGCACAGAATCAGATTCTCCTTCCTGATGCCGAGGCTGAGGTAATATTTTGCGCATGCGATTCCTGCCGCTCCCGCGCCGTTGAAGACCACGCGGCAATCCTCGACGCGCTTGCCGATGACCTCCAGGGCGTTGAGGAGCGCGGCCCCGGAGATGATGGCCGTCCCATGCTGGTCGTCATGGAACACCGGTATCTGCATGTCCCTCTCGAGGACCTCCTCGATCTGAAAGCATTCGGGCGCTTTTATATCCTCAAGGTTGATTCCGCCGAATGTCGGCTCCATGAGCTTCACCACCCGGATTATCTCCTCCGGATCTTTCGTGTCGAGCTCCAGGTCGAAGGCGTCCACGTCCGCAAAGCGCTTGAAGAGAACCGCCTTGCCCTCCATCACCGGCTTGCTCGCCGCCGCGCCGATATCTCCCAGGCCGAGGACCGCGGTCCCGTTGGAGACTACCGCAACCAGATTGCCGCGCGCGGTCAGGGTATAGATTTCGTCCGGGGATTCCGCGATTGCGAGGCTTGGAAACGCCACCCCCGGTGTGTACGCGAGTGAGAGGTCTTTTTGCGTTTTGCAGGGCTTGCTGGGCACGACCTCTATTTTCCCTCGCCTGCCGAGGCTGTGGTACTCAAGCGCTTCTTTCCGATCAACCATTGTTTTCCTCCAGGTTTGCATAGTGAATAGCGGGGACTATTATACCAACTCACTCATCGGTCACAATCCATTTCTCCGCGAGTAAGGCTCAGCTACACAGGGGAATATAAACCACTGATGAACACGGATGGACACGGATCGTCTCACGTGATTCAGTTGTGGGAGGGGCATCTTGCCTCGATTATCGCGGTTGGAAGCCGCTCCCACATTGTTTATCCATAGTTATAATAATAATCTGTATATGCGAACAAAGTCAGCAGGCGCTGGCGAAACTGAGGGATTACCTCCGCGATTTCTCCGCGCAGCGCGAATGATTTGCTAAACTATCCGGCGTGAGAGAGAGCGGAGACATACGGCTTTTTGTCTATGGGACACTCGCGTACGACCGGAATATGCGCGCGATCACCGGCCGCCTATTCGCCAAGATCCCCGCCGTCCTTGAGGGATACGAGCGCATATCCCCGCCGCACCGCTACACCTACATACTGCCCCGCGAGGGGAGCAGCGTTCATGGATACCTCCTGAGCGGACTGAACCGGAAGCAGTTGAAGCAGATCGATCTCTACGAGGCCGAAGGAGAGATGTACTGCCGCCGGAGGGTTCGGGTCAAGGCAGGAGGGAAGGAGGTCACGGCATACGCGTATATCGCAAACAGGCGTAGAGCCAATAAATATTTCGGGTTTGACGAGGCGGAGAGGATCCGGGATTTTCTAAAGAGGAAGCTGGAGAAGCTCATCGCCGCCGTCAACCGCGTCCCAGGAAAGAAGCGACTCTCGCAAAGAGAGACCGCTGTGTGCAGGGAGCTGCTCGGAGGGACCATTGAGGAACTCATCCACGCGCACTTCAACTACCCTTTCCTCCCCGAGGAGGAGATCAAGAACAACCTGCTCAACCCCGGCATCCCGAAACTGGAGAAAGTCAGGACAAACCCCGCAATCCTTAAATACGCGGATGCCTATCTCCTTTTCGCCCTCCGCCACATCGTGTTCAACCAGATTGAGGAGAGGATGGCCGCATCGTTTCACGACGTCGTAAAACTTCCCGACGAATATTACGAGCACGCTGTCAGCAATCTCCTCGCCCTTAAATACGTGAATGCCCACAAGGAGAAAACCGATGAGTTGATCTCGGAGATGGGGTGCGGAAGATTTCGTAACGACTGGGAGTATGTGGAACATGCGCGCTGCGGGGTAAGGATCGCCGAGAAAATCTACGATCGGGAGGAAGCGCACCGCCTCGCTGAGTGGATCAAAAAGAACTGCCAGCCGGGGGCAACCCCTCTCGGCGCGGAACTCGAGTTCAGCACAATCGGCCCGAGGGTTATCGGCGCCCGGGAAGGTGACGATCCGGTCTACGACGGATTCCACTACTTTCACGACTTTGACCTTCTTCGGAGAGGGTGGAAACTCGGGATGTACGTGGACAACCACAAGGCGGTATCCGCGCCCGGGGAGAGAAGCCGGGGATTCCTGGAATACGCCTTCGGCCGCTACAAGATACTCGGCGATCTCTCGAAGCCTGTCGCGAACGACCCGTGGCTCCTCGCAGAGCTGATCAGGGAAGCAACGACCTTCTGCGGGATACCCCCGCACAGTCTCCACCTCTCCTTCCAGATATCGCCGGATATCCCCTACGGGAAAATCGAACGGGTGAGCGATCTCTTCTGCCTCCTGCTCCTCGGAGGTGACATTCGCAGGGACGGGGCAGGTCATCTCACGGAGCAGCGGATTGCCAATCATGAGATCGAAGACCCTTCAGGAGGCGTCTACTTTTCCAAAGAAAACTTCCATTCCCGCGGAGACGGGAGCCAGTCCAAGGTCATCGAGTATCAGTTCCCCCGGCTCATGGCGGGGATTGACTACACTCCGCTGATCATGGCGCTCAAGGGATTCCATCTCGCCGGCAACCCTCACCCCGTCAACCCGTTCATGAAGGGCGCGGATTATACGCCCGGTCATCCACTGCTCGTGGAATTAAAGAAATGGGCTGAGAATCCCCATCCGGTCACGGAGAAGGAGATAGTTCTCTTCCTCGAGTGTGCCGAGAGGGGATTGAAAAAGGAAGCCGATGGTCGACCGGCGCACAAAGTCTCCTTCATCAGACGCGCGCTGGATGCGGCGGGGGATAGAATAAACCGGGTGAGCACCCTGTTACGCTGATCACTCACTTAAGACCTCGTCTGGGTTTCCAGACGTTTTCGACAACTGCTTGCAAGCAAAGCTGATAGAACGCAGAATGCCCCCAATGCCATCAACGGACGTTCTCTGCCATATCTGTCCGGGCAACAATCGATTACGGAAAACGTCTGCTTCAGTCTTTGTAAATCGCCCCTTTGATTTCCTGAGATCATAAAACAGCTACAATATCTTGCTCCATGATTTCATCCAATCCTCGCCTGATTTTTATTTGCCATTTATCAGGAATGGATTTAAATACTTGGTGTAGTATATCCGATTCCCCCTTGCCGATCAGCGCCCTTAATATTTCGATGGCGGCATTTCTGTCTTTCAGCGCTTTGTCTTCTTTCACTCTCCGTTGAAATATAATCAATTTATGCAATGCAAAATTGGCCGGGTGAGGTACAGTTAGATAGAAGTTTTCGATCTTAACCCTTATAGTATTATCAGTTAGAAAATTGAGAAACCTTAATGCAGTGGCTTTTATCCCCAATCCAGGAAGATTGTAGGATTTATCCATACCTCTCCCCTTTTCTGGCACAAGGAATTCCAGCATTAGGTCCGGATGGGCTAGTTTCATATAGCCTTTTTCTGTTTTAAACACTTTTACATAGCCAAGGTCCTTGAGCAGAAGGGGAATATCCACTTCAGCGAGCATCTTATGGGGCGTAGCTATAAGAAAATCCATATCTCTTGTTCGCAACACGGCATGATCTATAAACGGATGGGAAGCAAAATAATCCTTATAAAAGACCACGCACCAACTGCCGATGAGAATAAAGTCGTCAAGCAGATGGGTCCTGCTGAACCTTCTCAGAATCTCAAAGCATAGATCATATTGCTTCTTTTCCACGCAAAGAGCTCCTTAAAAACCTCACTTGTTTCTTAACCTGCGATAATAACTTGCGATACTTCGCCCTCATAAGCTTGGCATCTGTATATTTCTTTTTTTCTTCCTCCGATACCTTCCCTTTATAATCGTACCTCACTTTATCGCCCACCCTTTTCACTAAATAGTAGTACTCATGCCCCCTTATTATTTTTGCAGAGAGGCAACCCTGGGGTAATTTGCGCAATGCTTTCTCATATTCTCTTTTCATCCGAAGAGAATTCTCCAGCTCCTCAGCGAGGACGCTTTTTATCACGCCTTTCATGATTTCTCCTATTACCCTACATTATTGTAAATAGTGTAGTTTGTTGGGTAATAAATGTCAAAAACTATAATTACCCAATGTCCAGCCAAAATAGAAATGTCCCCTTCTTACCAAATTAGAAATGTCCCCATGACTGTTCCCTCTCCCCCCAATGTCTGGGGGGAGAGGGTTAGGGTGAGGGGGGATAGAAAAGAGGGCTCATGACGGATTTTTGTGAAAGTTTTTCATAAGAACAAGAGATATTTCGTCTTTGAAAACCACTGCATCTTACTGGCTGGCTTGAGCTTGAGCCTTCAAGGGCTCCGCTCAAGCCAGCCAAGAACGTCAAAAAAGG